>JAWVYT010000196.1:0-5079 GCA_033722595.1 Longimicrobiales bacterium | reverse complement strand
CGGGCTTCTCCACCAGGCGACCCAGCTCGGCCAGGTCGTCGGTCACCTTCTGCGCGTCGCTGAGGAGGTGCGGGAAGCTGGCCAGGATCCGGCCCGCCAGGGAGATGTCCCGGGTCTCGACCGGCACGCCCGCGGCGCCGGCGAAGGCGCGGATGACGGGGAGGAAGGCGTGAGTGGCGAGGGCGGGAGCCTCGTCGGTCCAGGTGTAGATGATCGGAGGCGAGGTGTCCATGGGAGTCGCTTTCTATTCGTCGATCTCCCGGCGTCCGATCGCGGGTCGGAGGCCGGAGAGCGGGTTGTCGTCTGGCTGGCCGGCCCCGGCTGCAAACCGGGCCGACGATTCGAGTCGTGGGTAGGGTAGGGCGGAACGCTGCGGCTGACAACATGGCGGGGGGCGTGCCGCCTGGCCGGCCCGGGACCGGTCCGGCGCGCTGCGCCCCGCGGCGTCGATTCTGGAGCCGCCCGGTTGGCTATCCCGCTGGCAGGTACGCCTGCGCCTCGATCAGGACCAGGTCCGGGTCGTAGGTGATCAGCTCGCGGAGGATGGGTGCGTGGCCCGCCCCGAAGATGACCAGGATCCGATCGCCCTTTTCGGCGAGGCGCTGGAGGTTCGCGAAGATCATGATGTTTCGCCGGTACCACTCGGCGAGGAGGTCGGCTCCGACGTACGTGTCGCCCGCCCCGACCTCGGAGAAGCGCATGTAGATTCCGTGGCCCTCCGCGATCTTCTCCGGATCGTTCATCGCCCGGAGGATCTGTCCGACCGTCAGCTCCCGCTGTCTGCGATTGGCCTGCTCCGTGATCCGGGCGAGCTCTTGCTCGATGAAGGTCACGAAGTCCGGATCATGGGTCTGTGCGTACTCCATCATTGCGTTGAACGGGAACTCTCCCCCGTGGTCTGCGGGATGGACGCGGGGGTGGTCGAACCTCGCGGCGAGCCGAAACCCCAGCTGCTGACTCTCGCTGCGGGACAGCTCGTGCCGGCCAGACCGGTACGCCTGGTAGAGGCTGTCGAGTCGAGGGCCGGAAGCAGGGTCGACCTCGACCGCGATCTTCGTGGGCCGGAACCGTGCGAGCGCTTCGACGATCCGTCCGATCTCCCTCTGCTTGGGCGGTGAGAGGACATCGGCGATCTCGGTCTGGACCACGTCCAGGCCGGGGTTGGCGAAGTGGTAGGTCCCCAGGACCATCACCTCCGGGAGCCGCTCGCCGCCGTGCGACTGAGCGCAGAGCGGTGAGGCCGCCGCCACGGCGAGGATGATGGTGGAAGCGCCGAGTGCAGTGCGGATCATCGTCACGAGTCTGCCGGTTCCTGATGAACGTTCGCGAGTGAATGCCCGTACGGCGACGTGCCGGGTGCAGTTTCGGCGGCTGGCCCTCCGGTCGCCATGGATCTTGCGTCGAACGAAGCTGCCGGAGTCAGCCAGGAGCACGGATCACCCGGGAGGAATCAGTGGGAGACGTCGTCTACACGTCGAAGGTCAGGATCGAGAAGCTCGAGGGCGCGGACCGCGATGCGTGGGTCCCCGGCCGGGACGAGCCCGTCCGCTTCGGGATCCATAGCGGGATCGCCGATCACTACGGCCGGGAGGTGGATGAGGAGCACACCGCCACCCTCGACTACGTCGTGGCGGCCGCCGCCGGTTGACTGACCGGAACCTTCGGAGGCGCGCTGGAGGCGCGCGAGATACAGTCAGCCCCGGACCGGCTGGTCGCGCAGGCGGCGGGCGAGGTCGAGGATGAGGACGGCGTCCTGATCCTGAAACGGATCCGTGTGCGGTACACGCTGCGAGTGCCGGCGGGGAAGACGGAGACGGCCCGACGGGTCCACGAGATCCACGCGCAGAAGTGCCCGGTCTATCGGTCCATCGGCGGATCCGTCGACATCACGACCGAGCTGACGCTGGAGACGCTCGACGACTGAGCGGTGCGGTCACGGCGGCCGGCAGCGCGGACCCGGGCGCCCGGGTCCTATGCAGAGTCGCCGATCAGGTCGTTCTCGTACGCGAACGCGGTGGCCGCGGCCCGGGACGAGATCCCCAGCTTCGTGAAGATGTTGCTGAGGTGCCGGGCGACGGTCTTCTCGCTGATGAAGAGCTCCTCGCCGATGGCGCGGTTGGTCATGCCGGTGGCGACCAGCTCGATGACCTCGAGCTCCCGCGGCGTCAGACCGTGGGACGCCCGACGACCAGGCCGCTGCAGGAGCGAAGCTACGTGCTCCGCGTCCGGTTCGGCGCCGAGCCGAGCGAACGCCGTGCGCGCGGCCTCCAGCTCGAGCCGGGCGCCGTCCTCGTCGCCCAGCTCACGGCACGCCAGCCCGAGCCGGAGCCGGGCCCGCGCCGCCTCGTACGGCGCGTCCAGCGCGTGCCAGCTCCGGGACGCCCGACGCAGCTCCGGCAGCGCGGCCTCCGGCTCGCCGGCGGCCAGTCGTATCGCGCCCCGGCATGCGCCGACCGTCGCCTCCAGCACGGGCGACGGGTACGACGCCGCGATCGACGCCAGCTCCTCGCACGCCGCCCCGGCCGCGTCGACATCGCCCGCGGCGATCAGGATCTCGATCTGGGCGGGCAACAGCCGGATCCGACCGAGCGGCGACGCCGTCTCCGCCAGCGCCCGTCGGATGGCGGCGGCCGCGGTCTCCTCCTCGCCCTGCGCGAGTCGCAGGAGCGCGAGCCCCGGCTGGGGCTCCCGCCCCGCCCGGCTCGCGGCCCGGTACGCTTTCTCCGCCGCCTCCAGCTCCCCCCGGAGCCGGTGGACCTCGCCCTGCTGGTAGTGGGCCAGTCCCGTGGCGGGGCCGTCCTCGTCGCGCAGCCGGGCCGCCCGGCGGGCTTCCTCCAGCGCTTCGCCCCATGCGCCGTGCAGCTGGAGCAGCTCGGAGCGGTAGACCCTGCACTCGCCGGTGTAGGCGACCATGTCCGGCTGCCGCTCGCACCAGTCGTTCAGCGCCTCCGTCCACTCCTGTGCGCGCCCCAGGGCGTACACGCTTCGGCAGGCGCCGATCACGGCGCAGTAGATGAGGCCGGTGACGGTGGGCGTGAGCTCGTCGGTTGCGGCGGCGATCATGGCCTCGTCCAGCAGCGCCAGCCCCTCGTCGAGGCGAGTCTGCTGGATCCTGGCCCGACCCTGGACCAGGAGCGCCAGCGCGAGCAGATCCCGTTCGCCGAACCGCTCGGCGATGGCCGCGGCCTCCCGGCCGAGCTCGTACGCCCCCTCGGGGTCGCCGGCGCCGAACCGCTGGAGCGCCTTCGGCAGCAGCAGGTATCCGCCCTCCACGCCCGGCTCGTCTCGCCCCTCCATGACGCGGGCGGCGCGGCCGAACCATCCGCTCGCACGCGCGCCCTCGCCTCGCTCCCCCAGGTGCATGCCGATCCAGAACGCGCTCCGGAACGCGCCGGCGTCATCGCCGGCCTCCCGCGCCAGACGGTGCGCCCGCTCCAGGGCTTCCACGAAGGCGTCCTCGTCGCCCAGCAGATAGGACGCCACGGCCAGGCGCCACAGGTCGTCGACGCCGAGGGGGGACTCCGCGTCCGCGGCGGCCAGCGACTCTCGCGCGTATGACCAGTCGCTACGCGCGTACGCGTTCCGGCCCTGCTCGATGTGCCGACTTGTGGATGGGGATCGGGTCACGGGGGTCCAGGATGCGGGTCGGAGGCTCTACCCGATGATGAGGGGGTGGACGGGACCGCCGCAATGGTTGCTCGTCCCCCGGGGAGACCGGCGGCGTGCGCGCTGACGCCCCGGTCCGGGGCCCCCGGGTACGCACTGCAGCGACTGGATCCCCGGGGCGCCGGCTACAAAGGATTGTGCACGGGCGAAGTCCGGGAATTTGGGCAGTTCTCCGGATTGTCGGCTGCTACCCCGGCGTGTGAGCTTGCGGTGGAGAGGATGAGGTGCCGCCCGGCAGGGTTTCCGCACCGTCCTGCCGACCATTCCAGGGAGGAAGCCATGTACGTAATCCGCGAGGTCCTGAACTGCAGGCCCGGGAAGGTCCGACCGATGGTCGAGAAGTTCCGAGCTCTGTCGAAGGCGCTGGAGGCGAGGGGGGCGGAGCCGCTGCGACTGCTCACCGACGTCTCCGGGGAGCGGTTCTGGACGGTGGTCGCCGAAGCGACGGTGGAGCGGGTGGACGACTTCTTCACACTGGAGGAGGAGCTCATGGCGGACCCGGACGTGCGCGAGGGGATGGCAGGCTACCACGACCTGGTGGACAGCGGCCGGCGGGAGGTCTACCGGATCGAGAGATGATCGTGGGATCGCCCGGAGGAGAGCGGTCGGGGACCGGGAGGAGTCCAATGCGCGACAGGGAGCAGGCTACGGTGGTCATCGGTGGCGGCCAGTCCGGACTGGCGGTGGGCTATCACCTCAGGCAGCGGGGGCTGCCGTTCGTCATCCTGGACGCCAACGACCGGGTCGGTGACGTCTGGCGCAACCGCTGGGACTCGCTGCGGCTGTTCACGCCGGCCCAGTACAACTCGCTGCCCGGGATGCGGTTTCCGGCGCCCCGCGGCTCGTACCCGCACAAGGACCAGGTCGCGGACTACCTGGAGGCGTACGCGGACCGGTTCGAGCTCCCGGTCCGAACCGGCACGCGGGTCGAGAAGGTCCGGCGCGAAGGCGAGTCCTTCGTCGTCGAAGCGGGCTCCGAGCGGTGGACGGCCGACAGCGTGGTGGTCGCGACCGGCCCGTACCACACGCCCAGGGTACCGTCCTTCGCCGCCGAGCTGGACGGCGACATCGTGCAGCTGCACTCCAGCGAGTACCGGAACCCGGGGCAGCTCCAGCCGGGCGACACCCTGGTGGTCGGCGCGGGGAACTCGGGCGCGGAGATCGCCCTGGAAGTGTCCCGTGAGCATCGCACCTGGCTCTCGGGTCCCGACACCGGCCAGGAGCCTACGAGCGCCTCCGGCACCCTCAAGGACCGGCTGATCACCCCGCTCATCTGGTTCGCCGCGAACCACGTGATCAAGGTGTCCAACCCCCTCGGACGGCGGGTCCGCGAGCACTTCCTCGACCCTCCGCGGGGGATCCCCCTGGCACGGGTCAGGCGCCAGGACATCCTGGACGCGGGGATCGAGAGGG
>JAWVYT010000195.1:0-5083 GCA_033722595.1 Longimicrobiales bacterium | reverse complement strand
GGCGAGGGCGAGGGTCAGCAGCGGCCGGAAGAGTCGGGGCATGGTCGGGGGGCTCCAGGGAACGGGGTGCGCGAAGCTGTCGGGGCAGGAAGATGCGCCGATCCCCACTGGCGGCGCAACAGGAGACCGTGCGCTACGGCCCGGGGCGGACGGTCGGGTCGATAACGAGCGCACCGCCCCGGGGCACCGGAACGAGCAGCTGCTCCCTGTGTCCGAAGCCGGAAGCGCCGCGGCGAACAGCCGCGCGGTCCTATATTGATAGTGTCTATCGCCGGTCCCGTGGGCGCGGGACCGGGCCACCGCGAGTCCGCTTTCGGCGCGGATGCCGGACCCAACGGTCTCGGCGCGGCCGCTGTCGGACCGTGGGATGACCACAACCGCTCGCTGCCGATGAGATACCCGTGCACGGACCGGTGCTGGCGCCCGGTGCGCACCTCGAGGGGGGCGCGGCCCCGGGGGGCGGCCGCGTGCCTGGTGCTTGCGGGCCTCGCCGCAGTGCTCCCGGGCCCGGGAGCGGCGCAGAACGTGGGGGCGGGCGGGCCGGCGCTGGAGCTCGGGGTGCTAGTCCACGGGCAGAGGGATGCGGCGGCGAGCCCGATGCGGTACACGGGCGCGGGGCCTGAGCTGGGAGTCGCCTGGTACCGTTCGACGCCCCGGTGGCGGGCGGATGTCCGGGGATCGCTCGGGGTGGGTACGCTCCGGTCGTCGCTGACGGCCAACGGGCTCCCGGCCGAGGACCTGTGGGCGGCCCGGCTCGGGCTCCGGTACCTGCGGGTGCTGGGGACGGCGGCAGGGGGGCGGGCGGCGCTGCTGGTGGGGGGCGATCTGACGGCCCACGGCGCGTATCGGCGGCACCGCTACCCGGTGGATCGGACGGAGCATTTCGCGGACGTGCTGATCCCGCTCTCGGTCGTGGCCGGGTGGGAGTGGGGCGCCGGTCCGATTCGTGTGGCTCACCGAGCGTGGCTGCCGGTTGTGGGACTGGCCGTGCGCACGCCCTGGGGCGGGCTCAAGTACGCTCCGAGGGTGGAGATGGCGGGACCGGTGGGGCTGACGGGCTTCGGGCAGACGATGTATGTGGAGGCGGCGGTGACCGGGCTCCTGCACCTCCGTATCGGATGGACGCTCGACGTTCTTCATCACGACGACCCGAGGTCACTCGATATGGCGAGTCATCGGATCCTCGTGAGCGGGCTGCTGGGCGGGAGCGGATCGTGATGGCGAGGTGGCGGTGGCGGTGCGCGCGTATTGGCCCGGCGGCGCTGGCGACGGTCCTCGTGGTGGGATGCTTCGAGCCCTTCCTGGGGCCGGAGCCCGGTTCCGATCCCGGGGCGCTGTTCGATCTCTACTGGTCGCAGATCGACGCGTACTATTCGTACTTCGCGTTCAAACCCGAGCTGGACTGGGATTCCGTCCGTGCCGAATATCAGCCGCGGGTCGTCCCGGGGATGGACGACCGGGAGCTGGCCGACGTCCTGGGAGCGATGATCACGGAGCTCCGGGACGGGCACGCCGACCTGGTCACGCCGTTCGGCGAGTACGGCTTCGACCCGTTCGCAGGTCAGCCGAGCGGCCGCGACCCGGGCGTGACCCGGGCGTACCTCACGGATCGGGCGAGCTTCGCCGGGGGTGTCTACGAGGTCGGACGGCTCACGGAGCGGATCGGGTACGTCCATATCTCGACGATGAGCCAGAACGGAAGCGGACCGGTCATGGACGATGTCCTGAGCCATCTGGCCGGAGTCGAAGCCATCGTGGTGGATGTCCGGGACAACCTCGGGGGCACAGACCTCGTGAGTGAGCCGATGGCGGCACGGTTCTACGATGCGCGCCGCGCGTACCGACGGGTTCAGTACCGGGACGGCCCGGAGCACGACGACTTCACCGAGCCGCGCACGGATTACCTGGAGCCGGCCGGCCGGGACCCGTTCACGGGGCCCGTAGCGCTCCTGACGAACGTCCGGACCTATAGTGCCGCGGAGGGCTTCGTCACAGCCCTTCGGGTGCTTCCGCACGCGCTGACCGTAGGGGACACTACAGGAGGCGGAGCCGGGAACCCGATCTGGCGGGAGCTGCCCAACGGCTGGGCCTATCGCGTGCCGCGGTGGGTGGTCTTCACGGCGGATGGCCTCCAGTACGAGGGCGTGGGGCTGCCTCCGGACGTTCCCGTGGGGGACGCGGAGGCCGGGTGGGCGCTGGGGACCGACGCAATCCTGGAGCGTGCCGTCGCCGAGCTGCAGCCCTGCCTGAACGGTGACGCCGCCTGTCGCCTCTGAGGCCGAGCGTGGAGGATGGGGCCGGACCGAACCCTCGATGGGCCCGATTGGCTGGCCGAGCTCCGGCACGGTCCCTGTATCGCCGTAGGGAGGGCCCGGGTGGACCCGGCCCCGTTCGAAGCCGCCCCGACCGCAGCCGGAGATCCATGGACGCCACATCGCCATTGAGGGAGCCGCGTCGCGTGCTCGCAGCCGCCGCCGCACTGGCGGCGGTGCTCGCGGCCGGGGCGTGCGAGAGGGCGGGGTCCGACGGGGCGGTCTCTACTGAGCGGATCCCGCCGCCCCCGCCCGTGCAGGCCCACGTGCTGGCGCTGCACCCGGACCGTCCCCGCACGGCCGGTCTCGACAGCGTGCGGCTCGCCGCGGTGCTCGCCCGGGCCGACTCGCTGGAGCGCCTGCGCTGCCTGCTGGTGGCCCGACACGGCGAGACGCTGGTGGAACGGTGCCGTCGCGGGTTCTCGCCGGACGGCGTCGTCAACGTGAAGTCGGTCTCGAAGAGCGTGCTGTCCGCGCTCGTGGGCATTGCCATCGACGAGGGTCACCTGGCCGCGGTCGACCAGCGCGTCGCCCCGCTCCTGAGCGAGCACCTCGACAGCGTGGGGCCGCCCAAGTCGAGGATCACGATCGGGCACCTGCTGTCGATGCAGTCGGGCCTCGAGCGGACGTCGGGCCGCAACTACGGCGCGTGGGTCAACAGCCCGAACTGGGTCCGTGACGCCATCCGCCGGCCGATGGTTCAGGAGCCCGGCGGCCGGATGCTGTACAGCACCGGGAACTACCACCTACTCTCGGCCATTCTGACCGAGGCGACGGGGGAGAGCACGCTATCCTACGCCCGGAGCCGACTGGGGGCACCACTGGGTATCGCGATCCCGGCGTGGGAGACCGACCCCCAGGGGATCTTCCTGGGCGGCAACAACATGCGGCTGACGCCGCGGGCGATGCTCCGGTTCGGGGAGCTGTACCGGCGGGGAGGGGAGTACGAGGGACGCCAGGTCGTTCCGGCGCACTGGATCGAGACATCGCTCGAGCCCCGGACCCGGTCCCGGTGGAGCGGCGAGGCGTACGGGTACGGGTGGTTCATCGGGGACGCTGGCGGCCACCGCATGTTCTACGGGTGGGGCTACGGCGGCCAGTTCGTGTTCGTGGTGCCGGACCTGGCCCTGACCGTGGTGACGACGTCGGACCCCTACGGTCCGCGGGGCAGCGGCCACCTCCGGGCGGTCCACGAGCTCCTGGACCGCTGGATCGTGCCGGCAGCGGAGTCCGGGGCCGGAGCGGGGGCGGCTCCTGTGTCAGGATAATCTTGTCGGCCGTGCGGGCCCGTGCCATCTTGGAGCGCCCCCGGTCCCCGACCCCCATCCCCAGGAACCGACATGCCGGAGCCCCCGGGACCCGTTCGGGCCCTTCTTGCCGTGGTGGTTCTGTCCACCGTCCCTGTCACGGCGCAGCAGGCGCCGGACCTGCTCCTGCTCGCCCACTCGCCGGATCTGCCGCTGATCGAAGCGAACGACAACCGCCGCCCGGCGGGCGCCCTGGATGGCGGCGTGCTCGTGGTGGACCTGGATGTCGTCGAGGGCGATTGGCGGGTGGAGACGCCCGACCGGCCGGGGCTGAGGGTGGTCGCGGTCGCCGAGGCCGGGGGCCCGCCCATGATCCCGGCGCCGCTACTGCGGGTGGGCGAGGGGGCGCGTGTTCGTGCGCGGGTCCGCAACCGGCTGGGCGCGGGTCCGGTCACGGTGTTCGGGCTCCACGCCCGGCCGTCCGAGGCCGTGGAGGGGTTCGTAGTGGAGGCCGGCGAGACCGGCACGGTGGAGTTCGAGGCCGGTGCGCCGGGCACCTACATGTACTGGGTGCGGGAGGGTCGGCAGACGACGTGGGACTCGGTGCCGCGGTTCCCGGACCGCAGCCAGGCGGCCGGTGCCTTCGTCGTGGATCCCGCGGGCGGGTCGCCGCCGGACCGGATCATGGTCCTGAGCATCTGGGGGCAGCCGGTGGTCGAATCGGGAGACACGACGTACCTGGAGGCGCTGACGATCAACGGCCTGTCGTGGCCGTACACGGAGCGCTTCCCCATGTCGGTCGGGGACTCCGTCCGGTGGCGTGTGGTGAACGCCAGCGACCGGAACCATCCGATGCACCTGCACGGATTCTTCTACCGGGTGCTGGCGCGCGGGACGGCCGTGCGGGACAGCCTCTACGCGCCGGAGGACCGGCGGCTGGTGGTCACCGAGCCCATGCTCCGGAAGACGACCATGACGATGGAGTGGGCCCCGACCCGGCCCGGCCGGTGGCTCTTCCACTGCCACCTGTCGTTCCACGTGACGCCCGAGATCCGTCTTCCGGGCGCACGGGAGATGGATCCCCGGGACGCGCACGTGCACATGGCGGGGCTGGTGGTGGGAATCGATGTTGCGCCGGGCCCGTCGGACCTGGTGCGCCGCGGGCCGTCGCGGGCCGTGGACCTGTTCGCCGGCGAATACGGCGCCGTGCCCGGGTTCCGCTACGGCTTTACGCTCGATGGCGAGGCCCCCGCGGACAGCCTGACGGAGGTGCCCGGTCCTCCCCTCTTCTTCCACCAGTACGAGGCCGTGGACGTCACCGTCCACAACCGGATGTCGGTGCCCACCGGGGTGCACTGGCACGGGCTCGAGCTGGACGCGTGGGCCGACGGCGTCCCCGGGTGGAGCGCGTCCGATGGGCGGGTGTCCCCGGTCATCGATCCCGGTCAGTCCTTCACGTATCGACTCTCACTGATGCGGCCCGGCACCTTCATCTACCACTCCCATCTCGACGACATCCACCAG
>JAWVYT010000194.1:0-5115 GCA_033722595.1 Longimicrobiales bacterium | reverse complement strand
GCGAGCCGAAGAGGTCGGCCGCGCCCCGCGCGATCCGGTAGCCCACGAGGGCGAACGCCACGAAGAGCACGGTGAGGATCGCCACGCCGGCGAAGCCCCACTCCTCGCCGATCATGGCCAGGATGAAGTCGTTGTGGGGCTCCGGCAGGAACCCGAATTTCTGCTGGCCCTGACCGAAGCCCCGGCCCAGGATCCCGCCGCTGCCCAGCGCGATGAGCGACTGGTTGATCTGGTAGCCCAGCCCGGAGACGTCGGCGGCCGGGTCCAGGAACGCGCGGATCCGGTCCATCCGATACGCCGCGCTCGTGACCTGGGCCCAGAGGAAGGGCGCGGTCACGATGCCCAGCGCGATGAAATGGCCGGGCCGGGCCCCGCCGGCGTACGCGACCAGCACCGCCAGGAACACGGCCAGCGTCGCCGTGGAGTAGTCGGGCTGCAGCATGATCAGGCCGGCCACCAGCCCCCAGATCAGGAGGAAGGGCGCCAGCCCCTTCCGGAGGCTCCGGAGCCGGTCCTGCTTCTTCACCACCAGGTGGGCCGTCCAGATGATCAGTGCGAGCTTGGCGACCTCCGACGGCTGGATCCCGACGGAGCCCACCAGCAGCCAGCGGCGGGCACCGTTGGACCGGGGCGCCAGCGACTCGGTGCCCGGCATCACCACCACCAGCAGCATGAGGACGGCGGCCACGAGGATCGGCCAGGCCAGGACCCGGAGCCGGCGGTAGTCGAGCTGTGCGGCCACGATCAGCGCCACGAAGCCGACCAGGACGCCGGACATCTGGCGCAGGAGGAAGTGGTGCGGCGCCAGGCCCTGCGTCTGGGCCATGACCGCGCTGGCGCTGTACACCATCACCATGCCCACGGACGCCAGGAGCGTGGTGATGAAGAGGACCACGGTGGCCTCCCACCCGTGCCCCAGTCGGCTGGGGTCCTGGTTCGCCCGCACGGGGGCGGGCCCGTCCCCCGCGTACGCGGAGCCGCCGCGGAGCGCAGCCACGCCGAGCCTAGCCAACGTCGGCCTCCGGGACCAGCCCCGCGATCTCCTCGGCGAGGCGCGCGAACTGGCGCCCCCGGTCCTCGTAGTCGTCGAACATGTCGAAGCTGGCGCACGCCGGAGCGAGCAGGATCGCGTCCCCCGACTCGGCGAGGTCCCACGCCTGCCAGACGGCGTTCCGGAACGGCCCGCTCACCTTCCGGACCGGGACCCGGTGGCCGAGCTCCACGTCGATCCGGTCGGCGGCCTCGCCGTACGCCACCACGGTCCGGACCCGCCGGACGGCGGCATCGCCGAGCGGCTCGAACGACTCGCCCTTGGCCCGACCGCCCGCGAGCAGGATCGTGGGCCGGCGCATGCTCTCCACGGCGACGGCGGCCGAGGCCACGTTCGTCGCCTTGGAGTCGTTGACCCACAGCACCCCATCGGTCTCGCCCAGCGGCTCCAGCCGATGCCGGAGCGGTGGGAAGGAACGAAGCCCGGCGCGCAAGGCAACCACGTCGCCTGTAACCGCAAACGCCGTAACGGCGGCGGCCAGCGCGTTGGCGCAGTTGTGACCTCCCAGCAGCCTCAAGTCGTCCTCTCGAACGAGAGCTTCGTCCTCCCCGACCACTCGCAGCATCAGCGTGCCGTCGGGGGCGAGCCACCCGCCGCTCTCCTCGGCGGCGGGCTCGGAGCGGGTGCGGAAATAGAGCCGGCGGCCCGGCGCGTCCCCGGCCAGCGCCTGGACCGCGGCGTCGTCGCCGTTCAGGACCCACGTGCTGTGGGGCCGGGCGTTGGCGAAGAGCCGGGCTTTGTCGGCGTAGTAGGCGTCCACGCTCGGGTACCGGTCCAGATGGTCCGGGGCCAGGTTCGTGACCACGCCGATGCGCGGCTCGAACGCCTGGGTCCGACCCAGCTGGTACGAGCTGGCCTCCACCACGACCTCCTCCGGCGGCGGGTCCCGGAGCGCGACCTCGCTCAGCGCCGTGCCGATGTTGCCGGCGGAGACGGCGTCCCGGCCGGCGGTCGCCAGCAGGTGGGTGATCCACGCGGTGACCGTGGTCTTGCCGTTGGTCCCCGTCACGGCGGTCACCGGCCGGTCGAGGTGCAGCCACGCGAACTCGAGCTCGCTGGTGAGCGGGACGTCCCGGCCCTCCAGCGCCCGGATCACGCCGGCCGTGGGCGGGATCCCTGGGCTGACCACGACCAGCTCGCACTCGGCCAGCCGGTCCACGGTGTGACCGCCGATCTCGGCCTCGCCGCCCAGCCGCCGGATCTCCGACGCGGCCTCACGGACCCGGTCGTTCTCGGCCGCGTCGCTGGCCAGGACCTGGCTGCCGGAGGCCAGCGCCAGCTTGGCCGCCGCCCGCCCGCTCCGGGCCAGTCCGAGGACGCCCACCCGTCCCGGCCGCCTCATCGGATCTTCAGGGTGCTGAAGGCGACCAGGGCGAACAGGATGCCCAGGATCCAGAACCGGATGATGACCTTGCTCTCCGGCCACCCCTTCTGCTCGAAATGGTGATGGATCGGGGCCATGGCGAAGATCCTGCGGCCCGTGCCCGTCCGGCTCGCAGTCCACCGGAACCAGCCCACCTGGAGGATCACGCTCAGCGCCTCCATCACGAACACGCCGCCGACCACCACCAGGAGGAACTCGGCCTTCAGCAGGATCGCCACGGTGCCCAGGGCGCCGCCCAGCGCCAGCGAGCCGGTGTCGCCCATGAAGACCTCGGCCGGGTGCGCGTTGAACCAGAGGAAGCCGAGCGCCGCGCCGGCCACGGCCACGCAGAAGATCGTCAGCTCGCCGGCGCCCGGGATGTACATGAGCCCGAGGTAATCGGAGGTGTCCACGCGGCCGATCACGTACGCGAACACGGCGAACGTGGCGGCGGCGATGGAGGCCAGCCCCGCGGCGAGGCCGTCGAGCCCGTCGGCCAGGTTCACGGCGTTGGAGCTGCCAGCCAGAACGATCATGACCCACGGCACGAATGCCCACGCCAGGAACTCGACGTGCCACTCGGCGAAGAACGGGACCATGCTCCAGGTCGGGTTCTCCATGACGGGCGCGGTCAGGAGGACGAGGGCGACGCCGAGCCCCAGGGCCCCCTGGCCCACGAGCTTGTACCGGGCCACGAGGCCCTCCGTCCGCTTGCGGACCACCTTCAGGTAGTCGTCGACGAAGCCGAGGGTGCCCGTCCAGAGCAGGACGACCAGGGCGATCATCACGTTCGGTCGGCTCAGGTTGCCCCAGAGCAGCGTGGAGACCGTGGTCGCGACCAGGATCAGCACGCCGCCCATGGTCGGCGTGCCCGCCTTCGCCAGGTGCTCCGACGGGCCGATGTCGCGGACCACCTGACCGACCCGGAGCGCCTGCAGCCGCCGGATGATCCACGGCCCCAGCAGGAACGACAGGACCAGCGCCGTGACCATGGCGCCCGCCGCCCGGAACGTGATGTACCGGAACAGGTTGAAGACGATGTGCACGTCCGAGAGGGGGACCAGGAGGTGGTAGAGCATCCGTCAGCCTCCCTTCCCCGTTGCGTCGGGCCCGGCGCCCCCGCCGAACCGGGACTCCAGCGCCGGCAGCAGCCGCTCCAGGGCGACGCCCCGGGAGCCCTTGAGGAGCACGATCTCGGCGCCGTCGAGCCGCTCCAGGAGCGGGTCGCGGGCGTCCATGGGGTCCCGGGCCGTCACGAGCCGGTCGCCCAGGTCCCGGCCCAGGGAGTCGAACGCCGGGACGAACGCGCCGGTGGCCACGATCAGGTCGAGGTCGGCGTCCGCCAGCGCTTCGGCCGACTCCCGGTGCAGGAGGTCGCTGCGGGCGCCCAGCTCGAGCATGCTGCCGACCACCGCGACCCGACCGCCCCGGCGGGGCATCCGGACCAGCGTCTGGAGCGCGGCGTCCAGGCTGGCCGGGTTCGAGTTGTAGCAGTCGACCAGGACGCGGAGGTCGCCGTAGCGGCGGGTCTCGCCGCGCAGCTTCGGCGGCGACAGCGCGGCCAGCGCGGCCAGCGCGTCGTCGGGGTCCACGTCCCATTCCAGCCCCAGCGCCAGGGCCAGGATTGCGTTGCGGACGTGCGCGACCCCGCCGAACGGGATCGCGGCGTCCCGACCCCGCCACCGGAACCGGACGGTCCCGTCCTCGTCGATCCGCAGATCCGTGGCCCGCAGGTCCGGGTCGGCCCGGTCGGTCCACCCGGCGACACGAACGTTGCGGGCCAGCGAGCGGGCCCGGGCCGGCAGCGATGCCGGCTCATCGGCCACCATGGCCACGCCGTGCGACGGGAGCCGGGCCAGGAGCGACGTCTTTTCCCGGAGCACGCCCTCGACCGTCCCGAACCCTTCCAGGTGGCCGGCCGCGACGCCGGTGATCATGCCCACGTCGGGCTCCACCAGCTCGGCGAGCCGGGCGATCTCGCCCGGCGCGTTGGTGCCGATCTCGACCACGAGCGCCTCGGCGCCCTCCCGGGCGGCCAGGAGCGTCAGCGGCGCACCGATGAGGTTGTTCAGGTTGCCCGCGGTGGCGTGGGTCGCGTACCGGGTCGACAGGACCGCCCGGGCCATCTCCTTGGTGGTGGTCTTCCCGTTGGTCCCGGTGATGGCGACCACGCGCCCGTCCAGCGCACGGCGGTGATAGCGGCCGAGCCGGCCCAGCGCCATCAGGGTGTCGGGGACGCGGTAGTACCGGAGCGGCGGGGCGTCCTCGGGGATCCGGTCGACCACCGCCGCACGGGCGCCCTTCGCCGCCGCGTCGCCCAGGAAGTCGTGCCCGTCGAAGTTCTCGCCGTGCAGCGCCACGAACAGCGCGCCCTCCTCCAGCGTCCGGGTGTCGGTCCCGACCGACGGGAACGCCGACGCATCGGGCCGGCTCCCGTTCCCCACGTTCACCGGGACGGCCAGCTCCAGCGCCGCCATGACGTCGGCCTCGGTCCACGGCGTGGGGCTCATGACGACGCCTCCCGCCACTCCCGGACGACCTCGCGCTCGTCCAGCGGGACGGTCTCGGTGCCCAGCAGCTGGTAGGTCTCGTGGCCCTTGCCGGCCAACAGCACCACATCGCCGGGCCGCGCCAGGTCCAGCGCCCGGCCGATGGCCTCGACCCGGTCGGTGATCCGGATCACGGCGTCACCGCCGCCCTC
>JAWVYT010000193.1:0-5154 GCA_033722595.1 Longimicrobiales bacterium | reverse complement strand
GGATGGCGACCCGGAGGAGCTGGGCCGTCGGTTTGGTGGGCGACGGGACGAGAGCACCGATCGCGACGAGAAGCGGCGGGTCAAGGCGGTCCACAGCGAGGTCAAGACCTCGGACAAGCTCCTCAAGAAGACCGGCGATGTGTGGAAGATCTCCGCGGAGACCGACCTGGTGGAGCTGGTGGTGCACCGCCGGGGCGAGCAGGAGGACCCGCGCTCGTACGTCCTCTTGCGGCCCGATGACGTGCGGGAGATCCTCAAGTCGATCCGCCGGGCCGCCGAGGGCGCGGGCGAGGAGTCGCGGACGCTGGAACAGCTGGATGAAGCCATTGAGAACATCTCGGGTCGGCCCAGCGATTACTACGCGTTCGGCTTCGATCCGTGGAGGAAGTAGGCTCCTGAGCGCCCGGATCGGGGCGGCTCTCGCCCTGCTGCTGCTGGCGGGGTCGGCCGGTGCGCAGGACCTGTCCCGCGCCGACCCCGCCCTGCAGTTTCTGCTCCTGACACGCCCCACGCCGGAGGGCGCAGAGACCGGTGTGGCGGCCGATCGGGCGCCGGCCGTGGCCGCGACGCCCGCCGGACTCCTGGGCTCCACACTCGAGCGCCACGCCGGCGGGGTCCGGGTTCGCACCCTGGTCCGGGTGGGGCCCGGCGGCGAGGCGGCGCTGCGGGCGGCGGGGGCGGAGGTCCGGGCCCGGGCCGGTGACATCGTTACCGCCAGCATCCCGCTGGACGCCGTGCCGGCGCTCCTCTCCGAGGACGGGATCCGGATGATCGAGCTGGCCATGCCCCTGACCGGGCAGGCGCTGCGGCCCTCAGCCCCGGAAGCGGGCGGGGCGCGGGGCGAGCGCTCATCGCCCGTCGACGGGGCCGGGGCCGCGAGGGCGTTGAGTGACTCGGCGAACGCGGACTCCCGGTTCGACGCGCTCCGCCGCCGGGCGGGCTCCACGTGGGAGGGCCTGGCGGGGCAGGGGGTCATCATCGGGGTCTACGACAGCGGTCTCGACCTGACCCACGGCGACTTCCTGGACCCCGATGGCGGCACCCGGGTCCTGTTCGCGTGGGACCAGACCGACTCGGTCTCCGGGTCGCCCCCCGGCACGCTCGGGCCCAACCAGTTCGACTACGGCGTGGAGTGCACGACGGTCGAGATCGACGCGGGCGAGTGCGCCATGGTCGACCGGGTCGGGCACGGGACGCACGTGACCGGCACGGCCGCGGCCGACGGCTCGGCCACGGGCCGGGGTCGGCCGGCGTGGCGGTTCCCGGGCGGGGCGCCGGGCGCGGACCTGATCGTGGTGAAGGGCGGCGACGGCAGCTACTCGGTGGACCGGCTGATCGACGGGGTCGCCTACATCTTCGCCCGGGCCGAGGCGCTGGGCCGGCCCGCCGTCGTGAACATCTCGCTCTCCGCCCTGGGCGGGCCCCACGACGGGACCACGCTGCCGGAGCAGGCGCTGAACGCCATGGTCGGGCCCGGCCGGATCGTGGTGGCCGGCGCGGGGAACACGGGCGACTTCCGGAACACCGACCCGGTGATCGTCAACGGGCCGAACCACGCCGAGGGCTCCGGCGGCGGGATCCACGGCGTCCGGGTGCCGCCGTACGCGCCTCGGGACACGGTGACCGACGGCCTGCTCCTGGAGCTCTGGTACGAAGGCGCCGATTCCCTCTCCATCACCGTCACCAGTCCCCGCGGCGCAGCCATCACGGCCACCACCGGGACGTCCGCCACGCTCGTGACGGGCGGCGGCGAGATCGCCATCGTCAACGCGCTGGACGGGCCGTCCCCGCTCAACGGTGACCACGCGGCCGTGATCGGGATCGGAGAGACCGCCGGGGGCGTGCTCCCGGACACGGGGCTGTGGCGGATCGATGTGGCCGCCGACGCACTCCACGCCTCCGGGCGCTACCACCTGTGGATCGCCGGCTCGACCCTCGCCATACCCCCGGGTCCGCCGCTGGCGTTGACCGGGGGTACGTCGAATCGCTATCTGGTGGGGGTCCCGGCCTCGGCCGACCGCGTCATCGGCGTGGGGGCGCACGTCACGCGGCACCAGTGGGAGGGCGTGGACGGGCCCGTGAGCAGCCCGGCACGGGAGTCCATGGGCGACATCGGGTTCTTCAGCAGTCCCGGCCCCCGACGGGACGGGGTGCAGAAGCCGGACCTCACGGCGCCGGGCAAGGTACTGATCTCGAGCTTCGGGAAGGACGCGACGCTGTGGGACGACTACCCGTGGCTCGTGGAGGGCGACTCGGTCCACGTGGGGCTCTTCGGGACCAGCACGTCGGCGCCCCAGGTGACGGCCGCCGCGGCGATCCTGCTCCAGCTCGAGCCGGAGCTCACGCCGGAAGAAGTAGAGGACGCACTGACCTTGTCGGCCGCCACCGACGCGCTGGTGGCGTCGCCGGTCCCGAACCCGGTCTGGGGCGCCGGGAAGCTCGATGCCGCGGCGGCGGCGGACCGGCTCCGGCCGGACGGGCTGGCGGGGCCGGGCCAGCTCGTGAACCTGTCGGAGAACCCGGTCCGGGGCGATGCGCTGGTGATCAACTACAGCCGGCCGCCCACCTCCGTGACGGTCTACACGCTGGTGGCCGAGCGGGTGCGGAGCTTCTCCGGCAGCGAGGTAGGCCCGCTGAGCACGATCTGGCCCCTGGACACCGACGAGGGCGGCGCCGTGGCCAACGGCGTGTACGTGGTGGTGGTGGAGTTCCCGGACCGACAGGTGGTCCGGAAGGTCTTCGTGGCGCGGCCATGAGCCGGGCATCGAGGGGCCCGAGCCGGAGGCCGGTGGACCCGCGGGCGGTCTTCGAACGTCGGGTCCGTCGCGCCGTCGTGCCCGGCCTCGCCGCACTCGCCGGACTCACGCTGACGGCCGGGATGGCCGCGGCGCAGGGGGCGGGCTCGGAGGCGTCGACGCTGCTGCGGCTGGCGCCCGGGGCCAGGCCGCTGGCGCTGGGGCACGCGTTCGTGGCCGTCCGCGACCCGCTCGCGCTGGAGTACAACCCGGCGGCCACGGCCGTGGGGGGCATCACCGCCGGGTACCAGGATCTGCCGGTGGGCGCATCGGCGGGGTCGTCGACGGTGACGTTCCTCGCGGGCCCGGCCACCCTCGGCGTCTCGCTCCGGTTCCTCAACTACGGCGAGGTGGCGGTGTACGAGCCGACGGGCGTAGGGCCGGTGGGGACGCCCACGGGCCTCACGGCCACCGGTGGCGAGCTGTCCGCGCTGGTGGGCGGCGGCGTGCGTCTAGGCCCCGCGCGGCTGGGCCTCGCGGCCCGGTGGCTGCACCTGGACGTGGCGGGCCTGGCCGATGACGCGTTCGTCGGCGATGCGGGCGCGCTGCTGGAGCCCGTTCGGGGGCTCACGCTCGGCGTCTCCTACCAGGGGTTCGGCGGCGATGTGGAGGCCGGCCGGGCCGCGCCGCTGCTGCGGACGCTGCGTGTGGGCGCGGCGGTGGAGCGGTGGTACGGCGAACGGCTGAAGGCGATCCTCACGGTGGAAGGCCGTCGCCGGGAAGCGCGTATCGGCGGTGGGTTCGGTCTGGAGATACGGGGCGGCACCGAGCGGCTGGAGGCCGCGCTCCGGGCGGGGTACGAGATCAAGCCCGACCCCGATGACGCGTACAGCGCATTCGTGTTCGGCGGCGGCGTCCGTCTGGACCGGCTCACGGTGGAGCTGGCCTACCGGGCGCTGGGCCCCCTGGGATCGACCCGTCTGGTCGGGCTGCGGTACCGCTTCTGAGCCCGACCGGCGGCTCCGGGGCCGATCGGCCCCGACCGGGTCGGACGTCTATTCCTCCCCGTTCTCCTCTTCTTCCTCCTCGAACATCGGGCTGAGCTCGCGCCAGATCTCCTCCACGTCGTTCCGGAGCTCCCGGACACGGCTCTCCTCGTCCGGCGAGTGCTGGAGGTGGTACCGCGCCGCGCTCAGCGCCGCGTACGCCCGCCAGAGCGCGGCCGATGCGGGGGTCCGGTCGCGGCCGCCCCGCTTCTCGTTCCGGATCCGGGAGATGACCCACTCGGACAGCTCGTCGTCCAGCATGTAGACGTCGCCGTCCTCCTTCGCCTCCTTCTCTACGAACTTCTGCAGCTTCCGCTTGAAGCTCTTGGGTACCCCGGCCACGAGGTATACCGAGATGTCGTCGCGCTCGACGATATCAACGCCCATTGGTTCTCCGCCTTGTAGTGATGGTTCTATGTCTCGTTCAACGCATCGATCAGCCCCTGGCCCAGCGCGTCGACCTGCCACTGGCGTACGCCATCGACGGCGGCCAGCTCCTCGAGGCTCGACGGTCGGGCCCGGGCGATGTCTTCCAGCTGGGAGCGCGGCATCAGGAACCCCTTGTCCAGCTCCAGCCGCTTCGCCGCCTGGTCGCGGACCGGCTTGAGCCGGTCGACTCGCTGCTCGACCTCCGGGTCGCGGGGCGGCCGACGCTCCCGCTCCGGCCGCTCCGGCAGCTCGGACTCGTTCAAGCTGCGTGCACGTTCCACGCCCGCGAGCAGATCCGACCCCCAGCGCCGGGCGTTACCACGGGACAGCCGGCCCACGCTTTCCAGCTCTGCCGGACTGCCCGGCATCTCCCGGGCCACGGCCACCAGCTCGTCGTTGTTCAGCACCCGGAACGACGCCAGGTCACGCTCCCTGGCGACCGACTCCCGCCACTCGTAGATCTCCCGCAGCGCCGCCAGACTGCGCCGGCCCAGGTCCCGCGTACGCTTCAGCTGGAGGTAACCCGGGCCGTCGTCGCCGGGCTCCCACCCGGTCTGCTCCGCGATCCGGAACTCCTCCTCCGCCCAGGCGAGCCGGCCCATGTCGACCAGCCGGTCCCGGAGGTGGTCCCGGAGCCGGGGCAGGTACTTGGTGTCGTACGCGGCGTACTGCAGCATCTCCTGCGGCAGCGGCCGCTTGGCCCAGTCCGCCCGCTGGTACTTCTTCTTCAGCTTGATCCCGAGCTCGTCCTCCAGCAGGCTGCCGAGGCCGAACGAGCGGATCCCGGCGAACCGGGCGGCGATCTTCGTGTCGAACAGCCCGCGCACGTATACGCCGAAGTCCCGGTCCAGCAGCCGCAGGTCGAAGTCGGCGTCGTGGAAGATCGTCTCCACGGCCGGGTCCGCGAACAGCTCCGCCACGGGGTTCAACGAGCCGAGCGCGAG
>JAWVYT010000192.1:0-5159 GCA_033722595.1 Longimicrobiales bacterium | reverse complement strand
CGGCCTCGCCGGAGTCGAACAGCGGCAGGATGTGCGGGTGCTGGAGGTTGGCCGTGGTCTCGATCTCCGCCAGGAACCGCTCGGCGCCCACTACCGCGGCCAGCTCGGGCTTCAGCACCTTGAGCGCCACGTTGCGGTGGTGCCGCAGGTCCTCGGCCAGGAACACCGTGGCCATGCCGCCCTCGCCGAGCTCCCGCTCGATCCGGTAGCGACCCTCCAGGGCGGCGTTGAGGCGGTCGACCATGGTGCGAGGCGCATCAGTCATCGAGGCGCTCCTCCAGCACGCGATGGAAGTTCTCCACGATCACGACTTCCTCCTGCCTCGACACACCGGCCCGACGCAGCAGGATGAACCGACCGTCCGACGAGACGTCGTAGACCTGCTGGAACCGGTTGCTCCAGTAGTCCTCCGTCGAGAAGAGCGTCTGCTGGGCCCCGGCCGCGAAGGCCTCACCGGGCACGATGGCCACGGCGATCATGTCGAGGTCTGCATCACGATAGTAGAGTTCTCGCCCGTCCCGTGACCAGAGGGGCTCGGTGCCGCCGGACGTCGAAATCTGCCAACGGCCCGTGGACGCGTCGGGGAAGGGGCGGACGTAGATCTCGTCGCGTCCCGTCTCGTTGGACACGTAGGCGAGCCATCGCCCGTCGGGTGAGATGGCGGGCGCCAGCTCGTCGAACTCCGTGGCCACCAGCACCAGGGAATCGGCGTCCCCGTCCTCGAGGGACCGGGCGAAGAGGTCGCGGCCGAGGCGGTATGCGATCCTGTCTCCGTCGGGCGCGATGTCGGCCTGGTTCGACCGGACAGTACCCGGAACGACGGCAGCGGCGCCGGTCCCGTCGGTGGGCTTGGTCCAGAGCTCCTGACCGGTCCGGCGATCCGACCCGAAGAGCACGCGACGTCCGTCGGGGAACCAGCGGGCCCGGAAGTTGGTCGGGCCGGCGAAGGTCAGGCGGGAGAGGGGACCGGTATCCAGCTCCTTCACCCACAGGTCCAGCGTGGGGCCCTGGATGCTCAGCACGAGCCGCGTGTCATCGGGCGACAGGGCCACGCTCTGGAAGAAGTTGTTGATCAGGACTTCCCACCCCTGCTGAACCGGCCGGGCGGTTCCGTCGCGGGCCACCCAGGTCGGCGAGCCGACCGCTCCGCCGGTGCCTCTGGCGTAGAGCAGCGTACCCGACGGGGAGGCGGCGAAGGCCGCGGACGCCCCCGCCACCGCGATGCCGTCGACTAGCGCCACGGGCGCCTCCCGGAGCGTCCGCTCCCGGGGGTCGAACCGGCCGGCCACGAGCGCGCCGTCCGCACGGACCCAGATCAGATAGCCCGGGTCCAGGTACTGCGCGCGAACACCACGGGTCACCTCGGTCGTCTCCCCCGTCTCCAGGTCACGGGCCATGATCCGCGACCCATCGCCGACGAGCGCCACGTAGACCAGCGTGCGGGCTCCGGGGAGCAGCTGGGGCCAGATGTGGTTGAGCTCCCCGGCGGTCGTGTCGGGGGCCGTGACCACCTCGATGTCCCCGCCGTTCTCCGGCACCCGACCGATCCCGTTCGGTCGATCCGGGGTCGCGAGGAGATCGAAATAGATGTACCCGTCGGCGCCCCAGTGGGCGCCGCCGAGCTCGCTGCCACGGTCGACCAGTGTACGGGGCGCGCCGCCGGCAAGGGAAAGCACGCTCAGGCCGCCGCCGTCGGTCAGGTACCCGAGCCCGTCGCCGTCGGGGGAAAAGAACGGCGAGTAGGCATCACCGATGACGTCCCCGGTCCGCACCGGGGTCGCTTCGAGCTCGCTCCGGTCCAGGAGCCAGATCTCCGACAGGTCGATGGCGCCGCCTACGTACGCGAGCTTCCGGCCATCCGATGAGAGCGCGAATCGGCCGACCGCCACACCGGCGGCCACCGATGGATTCTGATCCTCCGGGAGCGCGAGCCGGTACCGGGTGACCGGGTCCGGCGCCGCCGGTCGCAGCCAGCCCCAGCCGGCCAGCACGATGGCCGCCGCGGCCACCGCGACGGAGGCCAGGGCAATCGCCTTCCAGAGCCCGGACGACGCCGCGTCGCCCGGTGCCGCGGCCCCGTACCGGTACGCCGGGTCCCGGAGCGCCTCGGCGAGCTCCGCCGCTGACTGGAACCGATCCGCCGGTCGCTTCTCCAGGCCCCGCACGACGGCGCCGTTCACGTTCGGCGGGATCGTCTTCCGGTGCTGGGCCGGCGGGTCCGGCTCGGCGGTGATGATCTGGCCGAGGATCGCCTGGGCGCTGGATCCGGGGAACGGCGTGCGGCCGGTGAGCATCTCGTACAGGACGCACGCCAGCGAGTAGACGTCGCTGGGCGGACCCGGCGCGCGGTCGGCCGTCGCCTGCTCGGGGCTCATGTAGTGGGGAGTCCCCAGGGAGAGCCCTGTCTCCGTCAGGCGCCCGCCCCCCGCCGCGCTGACGGCCAGGGCGATGCCGAAGTCCGCTACCAGCGGGCGCCCGTCCTGGAGGAGGATGTTCGCCGGCTTCACATCCCGGTGGATCACCCCGTGCCGGTGGGCGTGGTCCAGCGCCCCGGCGACGTCCACGGCGATGCTCACCGCTTCGCCCACGGGCAGCTCGCCCTCCCGTTCGATGCGGTCCCGGAGCGTCTCGCCTTCCACATACGGCATCACGTAGAAGAGGAACGAGTCCGCTTCCCCGGAGTCGAACAGCGGCAGGATGTTGGGGTGCTGGAGCTGCGCCGTGGTCTTGATCTCGGCCAGGAACCGCTCCCCGCCGACGACGGCCGCCAGCTCCGGCTTCAGGACCTTGAGCGCCACCTTCCGGTCGTGCCTGGCGTCCTCGGCGAGATAAACCGTGGCCATCCCGCCCTGACCGAGCTCCCGCTCGATCCGGTAGCGGCCCTCCAGGGCCGCGTTCAGACGCTCGACCCCGTCGTTCACCGGCGCCTCCGTGCCGCCTCGAGCTGGGCCTCCAGCTCCGTGAACCAGTTCTGGACCAGGATGTAGCGGCCGGTGGTCTCGGCTTCGGGATCGCTCCCCGCGCTGAAGCCGGCCAGCCCGACCATCACGAGCTCCCGGCCGTCGAGGCCCGGGTCGTAGAACGGGCCGTACAGGTCCGGTGCGTAGACCCGGTTCTGGACCTGGAAGAGGGGCTGGCGCGACGTCACCCGGAACTCCTCGTCCTCCGGATCCACTGCCGCCACCCAGAGCGTGCCCGTGCCCCCGATATCGGTGTAGAAGAGCTCATCGCCCTGCCGGCTCCATACCGGGGCGGTCGCGGCGTTCCCGGTGGAGATCTGGGTCCGGGATCCTCCCGCGCTGCGGAACGGCCGCACGAACACCTGGGGCACACCGGTTACCTCGGAGACGTAGGCCAGCCAGCGCCCGTCCGGCGAGATGGCGGGCGAGTACTCCGCGTACGACGATCCCAGGAGCACCTCCAGCTCGCCCTCGGCTTCCAGCTCGAGGTAGGCCACGTCCGCCGACCCCTCGCCCGCTTCCGGTGCGCCGAGCCGGACCACCAGCCCGCGGCCGTCGGGGGTGTACCGGACTTCCATCACGGGCTGGTCGACGTCCAGGAGGATCTCCGGCTCCAGGGAGCTGCCGTCGGCGGCGATCCGGCGGGCGTGGAACGCTTCCACCGAGCCGGTATCCTGGGTCACGTACGCGATGTACTCGCCGTCGGGGCTCCACGCCGGCCGGCGGGTGAAGCCCGCGTCGTCGGTCAGCCGGGTCAGCGGACCTTCCGGCAGCTCCTTCACCCACAGCTGGGCGCCGGGTCCCTCGGGCCCCTGAATGACCGCCAGGCGATCGCCTGCGGGCGAGAGGATGGCCTCCTGAAACAGATCGGGGGCCATATCGGGGATGCCCCGGGTGGTGCCTTCCCGGTCCACCCAGACGATCTCCCGGCCGCCGCCGCTGGCGCTCGAGGCCGGGCCCTGGATGTAGATCAACGTCCCGTCCGCCCCCAGGGCCATCTCGGGGAAGGACAGCCCCGTGGCCACGTTCTCGAAGAGGGGGACCGCCGGCCCGTCGAAGGCCAGGGCGTCCAGGTCGAAGGGCGCCGCCCATACGGTCCCGTCCCGGCGCACGTACACCACGTGTCCCGTGGGAACCCACCACGCACGGAGCACCTCATCCGCGAGGACCGTGGGGTCCCCGGTCGCCGTCTCCACCACGGTCAGGAGCTGGGACGTCCCGCAGTTCCCGGAGGGACAGATCTCCACCAGGACCGCCTCGGAGCCCGGAAGGGGGTGGGTCCACGCGATCAGGGTGTCGCCTCCTGCGGGCGACCGGATCACCCGGGGCTCGCCGCCCGTGGCCGGGATCTGCATGAGGGCGTTGTCGTTGTTCCGCTCGTACAGAATGGTCCCGTCATCGGCCCAGGAGACACCGGCCATGCCCACATCGGCGTCCCGGACAAGAGTCAGGACTGCGCCACCCTCGATGGGTCGCTTCTTCAGCTCCTGGCCCGAGACCCACGCGATCTCCTGGCCGTCGGGCGAATACGTGGGCACCCGCGCGTCCTCCGTGCCGGGGAGGGGCGTGGCCTCGGCCGACCCGCGGCGCTTCAGGACCAGGTGCCACCCGGCCTCGGTGGTCTCGGCGAAGACCATGCTGGATCCGTCGGGGGCCAGCGCCGTGAGCGCGCCCAGGGGCCGGTCGTAGGCGGCGCCCTGCGCGAAGGGGGCGAGAACCTGCCGGGTCACGGGCGTCCGCTCCGGGCGGGTCAGCGCCCACGTCAGTGCGCCGGCCAGGAGGACAGCCGCGGCGATGGCGGCTGCCGCCACACCCTTCCAGCGGCCCGGGGCGCCCCCTTCGGACACGGCCGCTTCGCCGCCGTATCGGAACGACGGGTTCCGGAGCGCGCGGGCGAAGTCCGCCGCGCTGTCGAACCGGTCGGCCGGCAGCTTCTCCAGGGCCTTCACGAGGGCCCCGTCGATATGGGGGGGCACGGCCGGCCTGAGCTCGGTGGCCCGGGTAGGGCTGCCCAGCAGGATCTTGCCGAGCACCGCCTGGGCCGTGGCGCCGGTGTGCGGCGGCTCCCCGGTCAGCATCTCGTACAGGACGCACCCCAGACCGTACACGTCGCTGGCCGGGGTGGGCACCCGGTCGCCGGTGGCCTGCTCGGGACTCATGTAGTAGGGGGTGCCCAGGGAGAGGCCCGTCTCGGTGATG
>JAWVYT010000191.1:0-5191 GCA_033722595.1 Longimicrobiales bacterium | reverse complement strand
TACGTGAACCCGGTGAACACGGGGTTCAGCCGGATCGTGAACGACGCGGCCCGGGACCGGTTCTTCGGCGTGAACGAGGACGTGGAGTACCTGGCGGACTGGATCGACACGTTCGTGTCGCGGCAGGACCGGTGGCGGTCACCGAAGTTCCTGATCGGCGAGAGCTACGGGACCACGCGGGTCGCGGGGTTGGCCGGCGAGCTCCAGGGCGGCCACTGGATGTACCTGAACGGCGTGATCCTGGTCTCGCCGACGGGTCTCGGCGTGGATCGGGAAGGCCCGGTGGGTGATGCGCTGTACCTGCCCCACTACACGGCCACCGCGTGGTACCACGACGCGCTCGACCCGGAGCTCCAGGCCCGGGACCTGGACGCGCTGCTGGCGGAGGTGGAGGCCTACACGATCGACGAGTACCTGCCGGCGCTCGCCCGGGGCGGGTCGCTGCCCGACGGCCGGCGCCGCGAGGTGGCCGAGTCGGTAGCTCGCTGGGCCGGGCTCGATTCCGGGTTCGTCCTGTCCCACACCCTGGCGCCGCCGGTCTCCGCGTTCCGCAAGGAGCTGCTCCGCGACCGGGGGCTGACGGTGGGGCGGCTGGACGCCCGCTACCGGGGCCGGGACCGGTCGGACGCCGGCGAGTCGTACGACTACGACCCTGCGCTCACGGCGTGGAACCACGCCTTCGCGCCCGCGATCAACCACTACCTCCGGGACGACCTCGGCTGGGAGACGGATCTCCAGTACTGGGTCTTCGGGCCGGTGCACCCGTGGAACCGGGAGGGCGACCGGACGGGCGAGCGGCTGCGGCAGGCCATGGCCCAGAACCCCTTCCTCCACGTGATGGTCCAGGCCGGGTACTACGACGGCGGGACCGACTACTTCTCCGCCAAGTACACGCTGTGGAACATGGACCCGGCGGGCCGGCTCCAGGATCGGATGCGGTTCCGGGGCTACCGGAGCGGCCACATGATGTACCTGCGGGCGGAGGACCTGGCGACGTCGAACGAGGACATCCGGGCCTTCATCCGCTGGTCGCTCGAGGCGGCGGAGTCGCCGGCCCGGTACTGAGGCGGGTCCGGCCGACGGGGCGCAGCGAGGCGGGACAGGCCGCCGAGCTGCGGGCGCCGCCGCCGGGGGACGCTGGCGGAACGGGCGATCCGCGGGCCGGGAACTTCGCGCGCCTGGCATGCGTTTCGCCACTGAAGAGGGACGCCGGTCACCCGGCGAAACGGTTCCCCCACCCGAGGAGGATTTGGATGAAGCGATACTGGCTCCCCCTGCTGTTGGCCGCGACGCTGCCCACGCTGGCGTGCGACGGCGGACAGGAGGCCGATGCCGAGACGCTCCCCGAGCCCGCGCAGTCGATGCAGATGATGGAGCTGCCGGACACCACCGCCCAGGCCGTCTGGAGCTATATCCACGAAGCGGACTACGACGGCTGGCAGCTGTGGCCGGGGAAAGGCGAGCAGTACGAGGGGACCGACCCGCACGGCGCGCTCCTCACCACCTACCTGAACGAGACGGCGTACGACGCCCTGACCAACGGGAGCGGCCCGCTGCCGAACGGGTCGATCGTCATCAAGGAGAACTACATGCCGGACGGCACGCTGGCGGCGGTGACGGTCATGTACTCGGCCGCGGGCTATGACGCCGAGCACAACGACTACTTCTGGGCGAAGTACCAGGCCGACGGCAGCGTGGACGCCGCGGGGCGCGTGAACTCGTGCATCAGCTGCCACACCGTCGGCGATCGGGGCTACCTGAGGACGCCGTACGACCCCGGGATGTAATACCCGCGGATCGTCCGGTACGTGGCACCCGATGGGGGCGGTCGCCGGAGTCCGGCGGTCGCCCCTTCGCACACGGCGGGGGTTTTGCCTCCCATCGTCGGGGTGCGTATCGTTCCCGGAGGAGCCCCGCAACCCCGAGAGGATCATGGAAGAGCCGACCCGAGAAGCCCTCGAGCGAGGGCGCGAGTTCCTGGCCCAGCGCCGCAAGCGGCTGGCCCGCCTGATCCAGCGGCCGCTCGACCCGCCCACGGGGTCGGGCGACCTGTCGGAGGACCGCCGGAGCTTCCTGCTGGAGGAGGCCCAGGAGCTGTACTGGAACGAGCTGTCCTGGGAGCAGGTGACGGAGGAGGAGGGGGTGTCGGAGAGCGGCCTCGTGGAGCTGACCTTCCCGGGGTTCCTCGCCTTCACCGAGGGGCTCCTGCTGAAGGAGGTCATGCCCGACTCCCAGGCCCCGGCCCGGCCCCGGCCCGAGGTGGTGGAGGACATCCTCCTCTTCCTGGCCACCCGGTGCGTGCAGCTCCAGGGGTTGGATGACGAGGAGGCCCGGGTGGAGCGGGCCGTGACCATCCGGCTCATCGATCTGGTGCTGTACCGGCAGCACGACGTGGACGTGGAGGAGGCGGAGCAGCTGGAGGAAGGGGCCGGGCTGCACGAAGCCGACGAGTCGTGAGCCTGCACCCGGTGCTGAGCGGGGCGCCGCTCCTCATCGGGCACCGGGGGGCCGCGGGGCTGGCCCCGGAGAACACCCTGGCGTCGTTCCGGGAGGCGGTGGAGCGCTGGGCCGTGGACATGATCGAGCTGGACGTCCGCGCCAGCGCCGACGGCCACTGCGTGGTGATCCACGACGCCACCGTGGACCGGACCACCAACGGCTCCGGCGCGGTGGCCGACCTGACGCTGGAGGCGCTGCAGTCGCTCGACGCGGGCCACGCGTTCACCGACGAGGCGGGCGGCCACCCGTTCCGGGGGCAGGGGGTCCGGATCCCGACGCTCGACGAGGTCCTGACCGCCTTCCCGACGCTCCCGTTCACCGTGGAGATCAAGATCGGCACCGTGCAGGCGCCGCTGCTGGAGACGATCCGCAGGCACGACGCCGTGGACCGGGTCGTGGTGGCGGGGATGGAGGCCGCCCACCGCGGCCTGTTCCGGGGGTACCGCGGCGCCGTGAGCGCGACGACGCGCGAGCTCCGGATCTTCCTCGCCTTCCACCGCCTGCGCCTGGCCTGGCTCTGGCCCGTTCGCGCGGACGTGTTCCAGGTGCCGGAGCTCCACCCGTGGGACGGGAGCGAGGAGACGGGGGCCCGGCGGGTGGTCACTCCGCGGTTCGTCCGGGACGCCCGCCGGAAGGGCGTGCCCGTGCACGTGTGGACCGTGAACGAGACCGACGCCATGGACCGGCTGCTCCGGTGGGGCGTGGATGGGCTCATCACGGACCGGCCGGACCGGGGGGCGCGGGTCCTGGCGGAGCGGGAGGGACGCTCGCTCCCGCCGGGCCTGGCGTGACGGCCCCGGGGCCGGGGGTGGCGGACCGACTGTGGCGTCGGCTCGGCGCCGGCCCGATCGCCTCGGGCGACGTCGTCGTGGTGGCGCTGTCCGGCGGGGTGGACTCGGTGGCGCTGCTCCACCTCCTGCGGTT
The DNA here is from genome assembly GCA_033722595.1 of Longimicrobiales bacterium. Taxonomy (GTDB): domain Bacteria; phylum Gemmatimonadota; class Gemmatimonadetes; order Longimicrobiales; family RSA9; genus JAWVYT01. The sequence continues at coordinate 1,768 of JAWVYT010000191.1, read as the reverse complement.
CCCGCTCCGGGGACTGGGGCTCGAGCTCCGAGCGGCGCACGTGGACCACGCCATGCGGCCGGGCAGCGCGGGTGATGCCGCCTGGGTGCGGGGTCTGTGCACGGCGTGGGGCGTGCCCCTCGAGACGGCGCGTCTGGACCCGCCCGCCCGGTCGGAGGCGGACGCCCGCGAGCGCCGGTACGCGTTCCTCGACGAGGCGACCCCGGCGGGCGCGTGGGTCCTGACGGCCCACCACAGGGACGACCAGGCGGAGACGGTCCTGTTCCGCGCGGCTCGGGGCACCGGCGTCCGCGGGCTCCGGGGGATCGCGCCCCGGCGCGGTCGGATCGTGCGACCGCTCCTCGGGTTCGGCCGCGCCGAGATCCGGGCGTACGCGGAGGCGGCGGGGCTCGGCTGGCGGGTCGACCCCACGAACCGGGACGTGGCGCTGGCGCGCAACCGGATCCGGCACGAGGTCCTCCCCGCGCTGGAGCGGGCGCGCCCCGGCGCGGCCCGGAGCCTGGCCCGGCTGGCCGAGCGGGCCCGGGCCTGGGAGCGGGCGTGGAGCGCGGCGCTGGAGCGGCTGGAAGCCGACGTCGTTCTCGAGCAGGATCCGGCCGGGGCCACGCTTGCCCGGGGGGTGCTGCAATCCTATCATCGGGACCTCCGAGCCCGCGTGCTCCGTCATGTGCTCCGCCGCTATGGCAGTACCCCCGATCGGGCGGGAACCCATGCGGCGTTGGAGTTTATTAGCTCGGGACCGAGCGGTGGGGAGCTCCACCTGCGCGGTGGCGTCCGTCTCGAGCGCGATTTCGAGCGGATCCGGGTGACCGCGTCGCCCCGGACGGACGGGACGGAGACGCCGGACGCGCCCCTGACCATCGACGGGCCGGGACCGGGGCGGGGCCGGGCCGTGGTCGGCGGGCGGGCGGTCGACGTGGTGTGGGGCCGGGGCGGGCCGGGGCCGGGGATCACGGTCCCGCTGGAGGCGCTCCCCGTGACGGTGCGGGGGTGGCGCCCGGGCGATCGGATCCGGTTCGACTACGGCTCGAAGAAGCTGAAGAAGCTCTTCGCGGAGCGCCGGCTGGACCGGCAGGCGCGGCGTCGCACGCCCCTGGTGGTGGACGCGACGGGACGGGTATTGTGGGTGGTAGGTGTCGCGCGCGCAGAGGGCGTGGGCGAGGAAGGCGAGGGCCTCGAGATCACGGTGGCGGATGTCGGCTGACAGTGTGGAGACGAGGGCACGGACCGGGGGCGCGGAGCTGGAGCGGCTGGTGTACACGGCCGACCAGATCGCGGGCCGCGTGACGGAGATGGGCCACGAGATCGCAGAGACCTACCCGGAGTCGGAGCCGATCCTGGTCCTCGGCCTGCTGAAGGGGTCGTTCATCTTCCTGGCGGACCTGGTGCGGGAGATCCATCGGCCGGTGACCGTGGACTTCCTGGTCGCCTCGAGCTACGGCACCGGCACGGTCACGAGCGGCGAGGTGCAGCTGCTGTACGACCCGGACACCACGCTGCAGGACAAGCACGTGATCCTGGTCGAGGACATCGTGGACAGCGGCACGACCATGAACCGGCTGATCCCGATGCTCGAGGCCCGGCACCCCCGGTCGCTCGAGATCTGCGCGCTGCTCCACAAGCACGTGGCCCGGGACCTGGTGAAGGAGCCGAGGTGGGTCGGGTTCGACGCGCCCCACGAGTTCCTCATCGGGTACGGGCTCGACCACAGCGAGAACTACAGGAACCTGCCGTTCATCGGCAGCCTGAAGCCGCCGGAGTAACGGAG
>JAWVYT010000190.1:0-5214 GCA_033722595.1 Longimicrobiales bacterium | reverse complement strand
GCGTTCGACGAGACGAGCCCCACCGGCGAGCAGCAGCGACTCGCGGGCAACACGTTCCGCCTGACCCCGAAGCACTCCGCCTCCGCCGGTCTCGGGGTCCAGGGGGACGCCGGGTTCGGGGAATGGTTCCTCCGACCCGCCTACACGTGGAAGTCACGGGTCTACTTCGAGGAGCAGTGGCAGCAGGAGAGCTTCCTCCATGGAGAGGCGCCCGGGCTGTACCAGGAGCCGTACGGGCTGCTCAACCTCCGGGCCGGCCTGACCGCCCTCGATGGGGCCACCACGATCGAGCTGTGGGGCACGAACCTGCTCGACACCCGGTACGTCATCGACGCCGGGAACACCGGGCTGGTCTTCTACGCGCCCACCTACATCGCCGGACCGCCGCTCCTCTTCGGGCTGCGCGTGACGGCCCGCCTCTGAGCACCGGCCGCCCCGCCGCCCCGCGTAAGCAGCGGAGGCACGGGACGGGATCGCGGACGCACCCGCCCGGAGGATGAAGAAAGACCCCGCCGGCCGACCGCGCCGACGGGGCCCCGCCGCTCCCGCTCAGGAGGACGACGGACTCCGATGGCCGACGTCAGTCGGCGCTCAGACCCTCCTCGATGGCCTGGATCAACACCTGCTTCGGCACCGCGCCGACCACTCCGTTGATGGCCTCCCCATCCTTGAAGATCCCGATCGTCGGGATCGACCGAACCCCGTACCGGGACGCCACGCTCGGCACCTCGTCCACGTTCACCTTCGCGAACTTCACCTTGCCGTCGTACTCCTCCGCCAGCGCCTCGATCACCGGCGCCACCATCCGGCACGGCGCGCACCAGGGCGCCCAGAAGTCCACCACCGTCATCCCCTCGCCCTTCTCCACCTCCGAGGCGAAGGTCTCGTCGCGCAGCTCCAGCACATCCGCCATGATCTCCCTCGTATCCACGGGTTCTCGTCTACCGTCTGCATCACCATACAGTAATACACTTCCGCGGTGAAGAGTTCCCGGGGGTCGGGCGGCTACTGCGGGAGCCGGATCTCCGGCTCCTCGGGGAAGGGACGGTAGAGGACGACGGTACGGCCGATGGTCTGGGGCACGTGGACGTCGGGGATGCGTGCGGCGATGGCCGCGGCGGCCTCGTCGACGTCGACGGGCGCGGTGTCGAGGACCTTGACCTTGAGGAGCTCGCGGGTGTTGAAGGCTTCCTCGATCCCGTCCGCGACGGCCTCGGTGACGCCATCGACGCCGACATGGGCGACGGGCTTGAGGTGGTGTGCGAGGGAGCGGAGGTGCGCGCGCTGCTTGGAGCTCAGGGCCTCGATGGTGTCCGTCCGTGGTTCAGTGAGCGTTCGGCCGTGAATATCGGGGCGTGCCGGACGCATTGGAAGGGGCGGTGGGGCCGGTCCGCTTCCGTTCCTGCGGCGGGCGTCCCACATTCCGTCACGCGACGGGGCCGCAGCGGCGGTCCGGTCGCGCGCACTCATCACGTGAGGGAGCACGTCGTGGCGCTGCCATCCTGCAGGCGATGCGGGACGCAGGACCCGCAACGGATGCACGGGCTCATGAGCCTGTGGTTCGCCCCGCTCATCGAGCTGGAGGCGGACCTGGGGTATTTCTACCTGTGCCCGTCGTGCCACGACGAGGTGATCGTCCCCGAGCTGGAGCGGATCCAGAACCGGATCCTGGAGCTGCACCCGGCGGCCCAGCGGCACCTGGACGAGCTGGAGCACGACGCCCCGACGGGCGGCCCCATCGCGGAGGCCGCCGGCGACGAGGAAGGCGATCGGATCGGCGAGGCCGGCGTGGCCAGCCCGGAGGAGGACGCGGAGGAGGACTGAGCGCTAGCCTCTGGCCAGTCGTCGGATCCCGTCGACCAGGCGGTCGATCTCGTCGGTGTTGGTGTACGCCACGATCCCGGCGCGCAGCATTCCCCCGCGGTCCCGGAGCCCGAGCCGGTCGATGACGCTCGTGGCGTAGAAGTCCCCGTGGGAGAGGAACAGACCTTCGCCGGCCAGCCGGTCGGCCGCCTCGGCGGGCGTGATGCCGTCGACGGTCAACCCCAGCGTCGGAGTCCGCGGCGCGCCGGGCGGCGGGCCGTAGAGTGTCACACCGTCCACCGGCCGCAGCCCGTCCCACAGCCGTCGGGAGAGCGACTCCCCGCGTGCGTGGAGGGTCCGGAACGCGGCCTCCAGGCGCTCCCTCCGGCCGGGGCCGTCGGGCCGCCCGGGTGCCGCCACTGTCGCGGCGGCGTCGCCTGCGGCCGTCTCCCGGTCTCCGGTCAGGGACGCCAGGAACGCGACGGCGGTGGTCGCACCGGCCAGCGCCTCGAACGGCAGCGTCCCCGTCTCGATCTTCTCGGGCGCCCGGTCGGGCGAGGACGCGACGCGGGGCAGGTCCAGCGCCTCGAGCCGCTCTTTCCGGACCCAGAGCGTGCCCAGGTGGGGACCGTAGAACTTGTACGGCGAGGCGACCACGAAGTCGGCGCCCAGCGCGTCCACATCGAGGAGCCCGTGGGGCGCGTAGTGCACGGCGTCCACGTAAACGATGGCTCCGGCGTCGCGCGCCATGGCGATGGCGGCGTCGAGGTCCGGGATGGTGCCCAGTGCGTTGGAGGCCGCTGTGATGGCGAGGATCCGGGCGCCATCGAGTGCGAGGCCGAGGTCGTCGGTGTCGAGCGTGCCGGTCTCCGGGTCCATGCGCACCGTCCGGATCTCGGCGCCGCGCTCGTCGGCCAGCGCCTTCCACGGGTCGACGTTGGCGTGGTGGTCGAGCTCGGTGACGACCACGCGGTCGCCGGAGGCCAGCGTCCGGCCGAGGGCGCGGGAGACCCGGAGCGTGAGGGTGGTCATGCTGGGGCCGAACGCGATCTCGTCGGGGCGGCCGCCGAAGAGGTCGGCCAGGGCGGAGCGGGCGTCGGCCACCACCCGGTCCGTTTCCCGGCTGGTGGCGTAGTTCCACCCCGAGTTGCCGTTGTGGTGAAGGAGGTACTCCCGCACCGCGTCCGCCACGGCTTCGGGCACCTGGGTCCCGCCGGGCCCATCGAAGTAGGCGACGGGCTGACCGTCGACCGTTCGTCGCAGCGCCGGGAACCGGGCCCGGATCGCCCGGACGTTCGCGCCGTCGTCGGCCGCTGCGGCCCCGCCGGCTCCCGGTCCGGCACCTCCCCTCATCCGGGCACTCCGGTGCCCGCGGTCGCCGTCGTCCGGCTCCCGTCGTCTCTGCTCCGGGCGGCGCAGAAGCGTTGCAGCTCGGCGTGAAACCCGGTCCGCTCGGTGGGCGGGAGCACCTGGAGGAAGGCGGTCCGCTGCGCCTCGTTGAAGATGGCCTCGGCCAGCTCTCGGGGGTTCCCCGCGCCGTCGACCTTGCGGCACAGGGCGCCGGGGTCGGCCTCGAGCTCGTCCTCGATCATGGCGAAGTAGAGCTCTGGGCTGCCGCACGCCGCGTTGACGTGGGCCTCGAGGGGGCCGCGGGCCGGCTCGTGGGCGATGTGGATGGACGAGGGCAGCTCCCCGTGCGCGATGGACCGGCACAGCCCGGCCGGGCTCCGCATCAGCGTCTCCTCCACCGACGTCAGCACGGTGCGGTCGATCACGGGTCCCGGCACCGGCGGTCGCTCGGTCCGCGTCAGGTCGAAGACCTCGAACACGCTTGCGCGCGTGCTGGTGGTCGAGGGACTCCCGTCGGCATCGCCGACCCCGAGGTCCAGCCGGATGACCGCACGGCCCACGAGCCCCAGCTCGGCGAGGCGCGGGTCCAGCACGTCCCGCAGCCGAGGCATCTGTGCGGGCAGCGACCAGGTCCCGACGCCGAACGGGGCCCAGCTGTGCGGCAGGTCGGGCAGGATCCAGAGCTCGGCAACCACGTCGTATCGCTGGCGGGTGCCGTCGACAGATCCGATCCGATCGACGTGGGCCCGCAGCACGTAGTGGTCGGCCGCTCTCCCGGCCACCTCCCGGTCGTCGTCGCCCCGCCCCAGCGTCACGGAAAAGCTGTCGTGGCGCGCGACGCGGACCGGCCGCCAACCGCGGACCAGGAGGTCGCCCGTCCCGGCGTTCACGGGCACGTTGTCGTAGAGGATCATCGCCGCGTTCTCGCGGGTCAGCGCCCGGCCTTCCGGCACGACCCACGTGAACTCCGGCCCCTGGACCACGTGCATCGGGTTCCGGTCGGTGGCCACATCGAGGTCCGCGGCCTCCGCTCCGGGGCGGGTCCGGGTCGCGTCGGCGTCCCGGACGGTGTAGCTCCACCCGGCCTGGGCCGCCGTCGGTGCCGGAGCAGCCGTCCCGCCGGCCAGGACCGAAGACGTCAGGGCTGCGGCGAAGTAGCGCGGAATACGGCTCATCGCTGGGTCCTGCGGTGGCTCGTCAGCGCTCGTCGCGTGCGGCGAGCGCCGCGCTCTCCACCCACGCGCCGTACCACAGCGCCCGGAGCATGACGGCGCCGGCGGCCAGCCGGTCCACCGCGAACGCCTTCGTCTCCGACGGCGTCCAGTCCGTCTCGAAGCCGTAGCGCTTCTCCAGCTCGTAGAGCGGCACCACGAGCTGATGGGTCTCCATGATGAAGTCCAGGATCGCCGTCCACGCGTCGGCCGGGGCCTCCACGCCGCCCGGCACGGCGCGGGCCACGTCGTCGTACCCGATGTGCGCGCTGACGAACTCGCTCTCGAACCGCCAGTGGAAGTCGGAGGACGTGGTGTACGCCTCGGGGTTCGGCGCCCCTTCGGCCCAGCCGTTGTAGTGGATGGTGGTGTGGTGCGGGTTCGATGCGTCGGCGACGTAGTGCCCGAGGATCCCGGCGTCGCTGATGATCCGGTCCTCGATCCACGTCCGCTCCTCCTCGGACTCCACCAGGCGCCAGCGGGCGAACCCGGTGGTCAGCCTCTGGTAGAGCTCGTGGATCCGGTAGGGGAGGAACCCGGCGCGCTGGTGCGGCGCCTCGACCCCGGCGGCGTAGAGGGCCTCCAGGTAGTCGAACCGGTTGGAGCTGTCCAGCGCGCCGTCGGGAACGTTCTCGAGGTCGATATAGTGGTCGTACGCCCACGCCTCGTTCATGTACGACAGCTCGTCGTCCCGCCAGCGGTCCGGCTCGGGGTTCAGGTACGCCAGCTGGTCGGCGGCGCCCGTGAAGAACGCCGGCATGTCCGCCGGCAGCCCGGCGGCCGCCGCCCGCCCGACCATTGTGTGTCCCTCGAACCCCCAGGCCACCGCCGTTCCCACGACCGTCAGCGT
>JAWVYT010000189.1:0-5217 GCA_033722595.1 Longimicrobiales bacterium | reverse complement strand
TCCGCCTCCGCACACAGGTCGTGCAGCAGCTCGTGCTCCTGCTCCTGCTGCTCCTGCGTGACCTCCTTCGCGTAGCCGCCCTCCGTCTCGCTCTCCTCGAACTGCGGCCCCACGAACTTCGCGCCCAGCGACTCGACCTGCTCCGCCGCCGCCGGCCGGATGTCGAAGCCCTTCACCCGCGCGCCCAGCCGCTTCGCCGTGGCGATGGCCTGCAGCCCCGCCACGCCCGCGCCGATGACCAGCACGTTGCCGGGCTTGATCGTGCCCGCGGCCGTCGTCAGCATCGGGAAGAACGTGTCCACCGCCAGCGCGCCCTCCAGCGCCGCCACGTAGCCCGCGGCCGTCGCCTGCGACGACAGCGCGTCCATCCGCTGCGCCACCGTGATCCGCGGCACCAGCTCCATGCTGAAGCTCGTCACGCCCCGGTCCGCCAACTCCTTCACCAGCTCCGGCGACGTCAGCGGCAGCATGAACCCGATGAACGCGGCGCCCTTCCTCAGCCGCGCCACCTCACCGTCCCCGCCGGTCTCCGGCGGCGCGACCTTGAGCACGACATCCGATGAAAAAACGGCCGACGCATCGTCCGTGACGGTGGCGCCGGCCTCTCTGTACGCGGCATCGTCGAACCCGGCGGCATCGCCCGCGCCCGCCTCGATCACCACGTCCAGCCCGTCCTCCACGAGGCTGGACACGGTGTCCGGGACCAGGGCCACTCGACGCTCGCCCGGAAGCACTTCCCGCGGCACTCCTACCTTCATTTGCCTTTCCTCCTCCGGATTGGCCGTTGGGCGGCCGCCGCCCCGGGCTTCCGGAGCGCGGCCGCCCACAAGATAACGATACCCCGAAATCAGGCCAGCCCGCCCCGCGTAGGGAGATTCCCCATTTTCATGTGGGAGAACCGGCGACGGTCCCGCACCCCCGGATTTCCGGCCCGGCGAGCCCCGGCCGTCAGCCGCCGAGCAGCTCCGGCAGCCGGTCCCGCCGGTACTCGAAGATCGACTCGAGCTGGCGTCGGACCACGAGGGCGTGGGCCAGCCGGCCGACGGGACCGAAAGGAAGGGCGTACGTCACGGTGTCCGCCACCTCGGTGCCGCCATCGAGGGGGCGGAACACGTGCTCGTGGTGCCAGCGGGCGTAGGGGCCCTCGACCTGCTCGTCGACGAACCGGTGGGGCGGCTCGTACCTGGTGATCTCGCTGACCCACTTCTGCGGGAAGCCAAGCGGCCGGACCCGGTACTCGATGCGGAGGCCCTCGCGCATGTCGGCGTCATCGCTGACCATGCGGAAGCCCAGCCATGGGGGCGTGATGCGGGCCAGGTTCTCGGGGCGGGAGAAGAAGTCGAAGGTCTCGTCCAGCGGCGAGGACACCGTCTGGACCCGGTGCAGCGTATAGGTCACTACACCACCGCGACCGCCTCGATCTCCACGAGGATGTCCGGGTTCACGAACCCGTTCACCTCCACCAGCGTGGTGGCCGGGCGGGCGTGCCCCAGCACCTCGCCGTGGGCACGGCCCACGTCGCGCCAGTGCTCGGAGTCCCGGACGTAGATCCGGGTCCGGACCACGTGCTCCGGCCGTGCGCCGGCCTCGCCCAGCGCGGCGATGATGATCTCCAGGCACCGCTTCGCCTGGCCGTACACATCGCCCTTCGGCTCGATCTCGCCGTCCTCGTCCACCGCCGCGGTGCCGGAGACGAAGATGGTGTCGCCCACCCGGATCGCCCGGGAGTAGCCCACGGACTCGGCCCATGGGGCGGTGGTCGGGACCCTGCGTCGCTCAGTCATGGCCCCTAAGATGACCCCTCGGGGCGCCGGATACCAGTGTCGCGCGTGAGCGCGCGCGATCAGTTCCGGCGACGGACGTAGACCCCGACCCAGGTCGTCTCCCAGCTCTCGCCGCCGTCCGTGGAGGCCTCGAAGACCTACAAGACCGTGTCCGGGGCCACGTCGAAGAACGTCAGCTTCTGGTGTGTCGTGTCCCCCGCCTCGCCTAGGGTCACGCCCCGGAACCGCATGGCGCCGTCCCGGTACTCACCCCTGCGGTAGTCCAGGACGTTGCCACGGTCCGAGACCCAGACCTGGCGCCACGTCCTCCGCTGCGGGTCCCAGAAGTTCATGCTCTTCCCGCTCGAGCCGCCCGCGCCCGTCCAGCTCTCCAGCAGCATGCACCCGCCCAGCTGCCGCTCGATCACGTTCACCCCGACCACCTCGCCCTCGGGATCGTACACGTCCCATGTGCCGATCCAGAAGTCGAGCTGGCGGGCCGGCTGCGAGTCCATGCACGGCTCCGGGCTCTGGTCGGTGGACGCCTGGGCCTGGAGGGACAGAGGCGCCAGGAAGAGAAGAGTGAAGAGGAGGCGAGTGGATCGTCGGCGTGTCATCGGTCGTCACGTTGTCACGGGGGGCGGATGAAGGCGATCGATTCGTGGGGGGACCCGGACCGGCCCCCCAGGTACTGACGAACGTCGGGGGCGCCCGATCTGTGACGGCCGGCCGGCCCCGGCTCCTCCCTGGACCCATCTTCCTCTCCCTCATCCTCTCCATATCCCTGTACCTGTACCTCCGCTTCGTACCTCTTCCTCTCCGTTGCCCCCCACCGGTCAGGGAGACGGAGACGTACGAGGTAGAGGTACAGGTACAGGGCGAGGGAGAGGGAGAGGGAGAAGGAGAGGGGGAGGGGATACGGGGCTAGTCCGTGCGGCTCCGTTGGGTCTTGATCATCGACCACAGGAGGGCGATCAGCTGGTTCTGGAGATTACGGACCTCGCCCGTATCTGCCGCCTCGATGCACCCGAAGTCGACGAGGTTGTCGACGTGGCCCCAGGTCTCCGCCACGGACCCCTTTGCGAACCCGTAATACTGCGCCTTCCGGCCTGGCGACTCCTCACCGTAGCCCTCCCGGATGTTCCCAGTGATGGACGCCGCCGACCGCCTGATCTGGTTGACGAGGTCGGAATAGCCGCGCGTGTCCGCCTTCTCGAGCAGGGCACGGACCGCGCGGGTGTGACGTCGAGCCAACCGATAGGCGGGGAGCTGCTCGGGATCGAAGGCGTCCCAGTCCCTGAGCGCCGGGGCCGTTCCGCGTCGGCGCTGGCGTGGCCCATGTTTGGTCAGATCCGGCATGCGGAGTACGTGCCCCGTGTGGTCTTTCCAGCGATCGGGTGAACCCGTGGGTGCCCGATGAACTTCCGGGGCGAATCGGGGCAGGGCCATGGCCGAATCCGCCACGACCCTTCTCCCTCTCCCTCGTCCTCTCCATATCCCTGTACCTGTACCTCCGCTTCGTACCTCTTCCTTTCGGTGGCCCCCATCGGTCAGGGAGACGGAGACGTACGAGGTAGAGGTACAGGTACAGGGCGAGGGAGAGGGAGAGGGAGAAGGAGAGGGTGAGGGGGGGAGCTGCGGCCGGGTTGTAACTGCCTCTAACCGCCGCTATCTTCCGCGTCGGGAAAGAACGAGCGGGACGTGGCGCAGTCCGGTAGCGCACTGCAATGGGGTTGCAGGGGTCGTCGGTTCGAATCCGACCGTCCCGACTTAGGTGAAACAGAGCCCCCGCAAGGACTCAGGACTTGCGGGGGCTTCGTGCGTGATCGGGCCGGATCAATACCGAACACGACACTACCTGGACGTCGGAGACCGTCAGCCGTCGCCGATCGGTTTCACCGTCACCACACCATCGTGCCGCCGGCTACTCGTCCGGGTACTCGCGTTGTACCGGATGCAGTTGTTGTTCTCATCGTACTGGGCACAGGTGGTGGCCACGGTATGGGAGCGCGACTGCACGCGGTTCGCCAGGCCGGTCTCGGCGAGGTCGCCATCGGCGAAGTCGATTTCGACCTCGAATCCACCGCAACGGACGACCAGATCGTCGGCCCTGCGGAGCTGTCGACCCAGTTCCCGGACGCCATCCCGGTCCGTCTCGTCACACACGGCCGCGTTGGTGACGAAGACGTAGCCGCCGTCGACGGGGAAGCTCAGCGTACCCCGGAGCATCCGACCCCCCACCATCCCCTCGATCAGGTACGACCCGTCCAGTTCGACGGGCTCCGATGGGGCGGAGCGAGCCGCGCATGCGGCCACCAGGGATGGCATTGTCAGGAGCGTCGCGAATGCGGCAAGACGCATGTGGCTGACGCCGGCGAAACGTGGGGGGGTCGACATTGCTGACTCCTTCGTCTGTGGGTTGGCCTCATGGCAAGAATAGCAAGAGGAGACGAAAGCGGGCCAGAGTCTCGCGGCCGCCGTCGACCCACCCCCTCCCAGACCACCCCAACCCCCCATACTCGGATGGAAGGGAATGAGGTTGCAGGGGTCGCCGGTTCGAATCCGACCGTCCCGACTTTGAGGGGGCAAAGCCGCCCGCTGGGGAGTGCTCGCGACCCGCCGCCCAGCGGCCTGCTCGCTCCGTGACCGTCGGGGCCGTACGTTTCGGACGAGGCTCTCCCTGCACGCCGGGCGATCGAGCAGCGGACGGACGGGGGGAGCGGGCCCGCACTCGCGCTCACGGACGGTCATGACGGATTTCCCGGGGCAGAACCGCTCTCAGGACGGACCTCAGCTCTTCGACCTCCAGAACCTGGATCTGGCCCGGTTCGACCGGCTGGTTCGGTGGGGGATCTGGGCGCTGGCCATCGTCGTTCTCTGGCTGCTGGTGAGCTGGGGCCAGGGGTTCTGGGCGGACTGGCTCTGGTTCAGCAGCGTGGGCCACGAGGACGTCCTGATCACCACGACGGTGGCCGAGGTGGTGCTCTACGTGGTGGGGCTGCTGGGGTTCCTGGCCCTGGCGGTCCCCAACCTCTACTTCGCCTGGCGCGCGACGGCGAGCACGCCGGCGCTGGCGGAGGGGCTCTCGGTGCAGGACTACGGGTTCGTGCGAAAGCTGCTCGGCCGGACGGCCGCGGGCCTCGTGGTGGTGTTGGGGCTCCTGCTGGCGAGTCATCCGGCCGCGGAGTGGGAGACGGTGCTGCTCTTCCTGAACCGGGTCCCGTTCGGCGAGGCCGAGCCCATCTTCGGCCTGGACTTCGGCTTCTTCATCTTCACGCTGCCCGCGCTGGAGCTGGTCCGGCTGTGGCTGTTCTCGGCCATCGCCGCGGTGGCGCTGGTGGTGGGGCTGTTCTACTACGTGACGGGCCGGATCCGGGACGACCACTTCAGCTTCAGCGGCCCGGCGCGGACCCAGCTGGTCCTGCTGGGCGCGGCGATCTTCCTGGTCATCGCC
>JAWVYT010000188.1:0-5242 GCA_033722595.1 Longimicrobiales bacterium | reverse complement strand
CGCCCGGCTGGTGATCCGGACCCAGTACTTCATCATGGCCGCCATCGGGATCTCGCTCCTGTCGCTCCTCCTGGGCGGCCCCATCGAGGAGACGACGCTCCAGCTCCAGCCGGCGGCCGCGCCCGCCGCCGGGTGCTGGGCCGTGCTCGCCGTCTTCTTCCCGGCGGTCACCGGGATCGAGGCGGGCGTCAACATGTCCGGCGACCTGAAGGATCCGGGCAAGAGCATCCCCCGGGGCACGCTGGCGGCGCTGCTGACCGGCTACGTGGTCTACATGGCGCTGCCGGTGGTGCTGTCGACCCGGGCCACGCCGCAGACGCTGATCGACGATCCGCTGGTCATGCGGAAGATGGCGTTCTGGGGCGACGCGATCCTGCTGGGCGTCTGGGGCGCCACGCTGTCGTCGGCGCTGGGCAGCATCCTGGGCGCGCCGCGGGTGCTCCAGGCGCTGGCCCGCGACGGCGTGCTGCCCCGGTTCCTGCGCGTGCTGGGGCGGGGGAGCGGCGAGCAGGACGAGCCCCGGGTCGGGACCGTCGTCACCCTCGGCGTGGCGCTGGGTGCCGTCTCCCTCGGCGAGCTGAACGTGATCGCGCCGATCCTGACCATGTTCTTCCTCGCCTCCTATTTCACCGTGAACCTGGCGGCGGGGCTCGAGGGCGCTCTCGGGAGCCCGTCGTTCCGGCCGTCGTTCCGGGTCCACTGGTCGCTGTCGCTGATCGGCGCCCTCGGGTGCATGGTGGTGATGTTCCTGATCAACGCCGTCGCGACCATCGTGGCGGCCGTGATCATCGCCGGCGTCTTCCTCTGGCTCGAGCGGCGAGAGATGCGCACGGCATGGGGCGACGTGCGGCGGGGCGTGCTCCTGTCGCTGGCCCGCTCCGTCCTCCTGCGGCTGGACGACGACGAGCCCGACCCGAAGAACTGGCGACCCAACGTCCTCGTACTGTCCGGCGCGCCCACCAGCCGGTGGCACCTCATCGATCTGGCCCGGAGCCTGACCCACAACCGGGCGCTCATGACCGTCGCCACCGTGCTCAAGCAGGGGGCCCGGGACGCCGGCGACCAGGCCCGGATGGAGCGGACCATCAGCGAGTACCTCGACCGCCGCGGCGTCCAGTCGCTCGTCCGCGTGATCGAGGCCCCGTCGCCGTACGACGGCGCCGAACGGCTCGCGTCGACCTACGGGCTGGGCCCCCTGACGCCGAACACCGTGGTGCTCGGTGTCTCCGAGCGGGAGCAGTTCCGGAGCCGGTACTGCGAGATGATCACGAACTTCCACCGGACCAAGCGGAACGTGATCATCCTGCAGGAGAAGGAGGAGCAGACGTTCGGGGACCGGCAGCGGATCGACGTCTGGTGGGGCGGGCTACAGAAGAACGGCGGGCTGATGATGATCCTCGCGTACCTGCTCCGGACCAGCTTCGACTGGCGCCGGGCGCGTGTCTGCGTAAAGCTCATGGTCCCCAACGACGAGGCCGCCGACGCCGCGCGCAAGAACCTGGAGTCCATTATCGCCGGGCTCCGGATCGGTGCGGAGGCCGAAGTCCTGGTCGGGCCCCGGGAGAGCTTCCCGGACGTGCTCCAGCGCTCGTCCGCCGAGGCCGACCTCGTCTTCCTGGGACTCGCCGAGCCGGCCCGGGTCGACGATTTCCCCGCCTATTACGAGCGGCTGCAGCGGATGACCGACACCATGCCGACCACGGCGTTCGTGCTGGCCGCCGAGGACCTGGACTTCGCGGAGGTGCTGCTGTAGACGCCTTCGGCGCCAGGGGGTTCGCGCGGAAGTCCACCTAAGTCCACCTACGGAGTGGGGGCCTCCGTAATCCGGAGCACGACGATCTGGGGCACGTCCAGCTCGTCCTTCCGGGTGGTCAGCAGTCGGTCGGTGCCGGTGAACGCGGCGGGCATCGGCAGGTCCCGGAGCTCGCCCAGCAGGGTGCCATCGGCGGTGTAGACGTCGATCCGCTGGACCACGTCGGCGCTGTCCTCGGACACGCCGACCCAGATCCGGTCCCGGGGATCGACGCGGAGCGCCACGATCCGGGGGATCCGGTCGGCGAAGGTCATGGCCTCGATCCGCTGCTCCGCCATCCGGCGCTGGGCCTCGGCGTCCGGGCCCTGCCCGTCGACCGAGACCGAGAACCCGGCCTCCTCCAGCGCCCGCTCCCGCGCCGCCTCGCGGTCGGCCTCCGTGGTGGGCCGTGCGGGCGGGTCACGGCGTACGATTTGGCGGACGGTGCCGTCGCCGGCCACGACCCGGAAGACGTAGTCCGCGGCGTCATTCACCACCACGTCGCCCGTGGAGAGGGCCCGCCACCGGAAGCGAGGCCAGAACACTTGGGGCACCCCGACCACCACCTCCATCCCGACCGCGCTCAGCTCCACGATGTCGATCCGATCAGCGGGTGGGACCCAGAGCGTGTCCAGCGGATTCAGCTGCTCGTCCAGGCGGAGCAGCGGCTCGGGGATCGGCTCGCCGGGCGGCCCGATCTCGCCCACCACCTGATAGAACCCGTCCTCCCACAGCGCGATCCGGGAGCCGGGGAAGACGTCGCCCCGGACGTAGGGCACCACGCGCGGGTCATCCCCCGCCCGGGGATAGCCGGTGAGACGACGGTTGCGCAGGTCGTTGACCCAGACGGTGTCGGTGCCCTCCACCGCCACGCCCGCCGGCGACCGGATCTCCCCGGGGCCCTGACCGGGCCGGCCGTACGTCGCCCGGTGCCGGCCGGCGGGGCCGTACTCGAGGACGCGCATCCCCTGCCGGTCGGTGACCACGATGCCGCCATCCGATAGCCCCGCCAGGTCGTCCGGGCCCGGCGAGGTGAACTGGTACTCCTCCGCCGCCATCGCCTCGCCGATCACCGCGACCGTGTCCAGAGACCAGTCCAGCGCCGGGGCCGGATCCTCGGAGTAGGTCAGCCGCTCGATCCCTTCCACCGTATCCACCACCACGGCCACGTCGTCGCCCGTTTCCCCGGCGCACGCGGCGAGGCCCGGCATCAGGAGCATGGCGGCGAGCATAAGGATGGCGGGCTGGCGTCGGGGCATGGGCTTCTCCGGAAGACGAGGGAACGTCCGGCGCGGGCCGGGGCCCCACGATAACAGCCGCGCGGGTCCCGCGCTGGCCGCGTCGAGTTTCCTCGCACCGCGAAGGCGGGGCAGGGAACACCGCGGCCCCGGCCCACCCGGCCCGCTCGCCCCAGAAGAAAGCGTGGGAAGCGGAGAGGTCGCGGAGGGAGGAGGGAGGCGGACGAGCCACGGCCGTAATCGGCTCGGGCGTCGGCTTGCCCCGGTCCGTCCGGCGCCCTACCGTCCACCTCGTACCACCGGCCCCGGTCAGCGGATCGGGGCCGTCGTGTCCCCGAGACCCCGGAGCCCGCATGCGCACCCCGCCGATCCGGGCGGCCCTGTTCGTCCTCGCCGCTCTCCTCGCTTTCTCCACCGCACCGACGACCGTCGCCGCCCAGGAGGGCGATGACGACTGGGACATCGAGCAGTCGCTCGGCCCGTCGAAGACCCTGGCCTTCACCACGTCGGAGGGGACGTGGATGAACCTGGACGTCTCGCCCGATGGCGAGACCATCGTGTTCGACCTGCTGGGCGACCTGTACGCCGTACCCACCGGCGGCGGGCAGGCGACGCGGCTCACGCACGGGCAGGCGTTCGACTTCCAGCCCCGGTACAGCCCCGACGGCCGGACCATCGCCTTCACCACCGACCGGGACGGGGCGCAGAACATCTGGCTGATGGACGCCGACGGTTCGAACCCGCGGCAGGTGACTCGGGAAGGGAGCCGGGAGGTGAACTCGCCCGCGTGGTCGCCGGACGGGGAGAACCTCTTCGTCCGGAAGCACTTCGTGGACCGACGGTCGCTGGGCGCCGGCGAGGTGTGGATGTACCACCGGTCGGGCGGCGGCGGGCTCCAGGTCACGGACCGGACCAGCTGGCAGAAGGACCAGGGCGAGCCGGCGCCGAGCCCCGACGGGCGGTGGGTCTACTACAGCCAGGACGTGACGCCGGGCGAGTTCTTCGAGTACAACAAGGACCCGTACGCCGGGATCTACGCGATCCTGCGCCGGGACCTGGTGACGGGGGAGACGGAGCCGGTGACGGGCGGCCCGGGCGGCGCGATCACGCCCCGGTTCAGCCCCGACGGCAGGCTGATGAGCTTCATCCGCCGGGACCGTCTAAGCACCGAGCTCTGGATCCGGGACCTGGAGACGGGCGAGGAGTGGCCGGTCTGGGACGGCCTCGAGCGGGACATGCAGGAGATCTGGGCGATCCACGGCGTCTACACCCAGTACGATTGGACGCCGGACGGCGACGCCATCGTGATCTGGGCCCAGGGCGGGTTCTGGCGGGTCGACGTCCAGGAGCGGACGGCCGAGGCGATCCCGTTCACCGCCGACGTGGAGCAGACCGTCTACGAAGGGCTCCGGTCCGCCGTGGACCCGGCGCCGGAGCGCTGGAAGGTCCGGATGCTCCGGCACGTCACGACGAGCCCGGACGGCGGGCGCGTCGCCTACGACGCCCTCGGCCACATCTGGATCCGGGAAGGCGACGGGGCGCCCCGCCGGCTCACCGGCTGGGACGACGGCTTCGAGCTGGACCCCGCCTTCAGCCCCGACGGCCGGCGCGTCGCGTACGCCACCTGGGACGACCAGGAGGCCGGCCGGATCCGCGTGGTCGGTACCGACGGCCGGGGGATGCGCACGGTGGTCCAGGCGCGCGGGCACTACACCGAGCCGAGCTGGTCGCCGGACGGACGCTGGATCGTCTACCGCTCGGTGAGCGGCAACGCCATCCGCGGCGATGTCTACGACCGTGACACCGGTATCTTCATCGTGCCGGCCGACGGCAGCGCGCCGCCGCGGAAGGTCCGGGACGGCGGGTTCGAGCCACGGTTCGACCCCACGGGCGAGCGGATCCACGTGCTCACGGGCGGGGGCGCCGGGACCCGGCTCGTGAGCACCGACCTGAGCGGCGGCGACGAGATCGTGCACCTGGAGAGCGAGAACGCGACCCAGATCGTGCCGAGCCCGGACGGCGAGTGGGTCGCGTTCGCGGAGCGGTACCACGCCTACGTGATGCCGTTCCCGAAGGCGGGCCGCACCGTCCGGATCGGGCCGAGCACGAGCGCGTACCCCGTGGCCCGCATCAGCCGGGACGCCGGCATGTACCTCCACTGGAGCCATGACGGGAGTCGCGCGACACAGGACGGACCCAGCCGGTGGCGCGT
>JAWVYT010000187.1:0-5271 GCA_033722595.1 Longimicrobiales bacterium | reverse complement strand
GATCCCGAAGTCCGCCACAAGCGGCTCGCCCCGCTCGCTCAGCAGGATATTGGCGGGCTTGACGTCGCGATGGACCACCCCGTGCTCGTGGGCGTAGTCCAGCGCGCCCGCCACCTTCCGGGCGATGTCCACCGCTTCCTCCACCGGCAGCTGCTTCTCCCGGTTCAGCTTGTCCCGGAGGCTCTCCCCCTCCACGTACGGCATCACGTAGAACAGAAACGAGTCGGCCTCGCCGCTGTCGAACAATGGCAGGATGTGGGGGTGCTGAAGATTTGCGGTCGTCTTGATCTCCGCCAGGAACCGCTCGGCGCCGACGACGGCGGCCAGCTCCGGCTTCAGGACCTTCAGCGCCACCTTCCGGTCGTGGCGGAGGTCGGCGGCCAGGAAGACCGTCGCCATCCCGCCCTCCCCGAGCTCTTCGGCGATCCGGTAGCGGCCCTCCAAAGCGGCGTTCAGGCGGTCGATCACGGTCTCGGTCATCCGGGAACTTCGCTGCGGCGGATCATCGCGACTTGTTCTCCAACTGCGTGACCCAGTGATCCACCCAGATCAACTCGGGTGGTGGCCCGTCATCGCGGCTGAATATGAACCAGCCGTCAGTGGGATGGACATCGTAATCGGTATGGTCGGTGTTGGCCCCGTACTGCTCGACGTCGAACAGGACGCTGCGGTCGGTGACGCGCACGCTGTTGCCGAGCTCGAGTCGTGCGGCAATCAGTCGTGAGCCGCTCCGATAATACAGTTCCGTACCATCCGGTGACCAGGCGGGCTCTTCACCCACGCCGTCCGAAATGAGCCACCTCCCCGAGGATTCAGACAATGGACGGATGTAGACCTGAGGGGGGCCGGACTCATTCGAGACGTACGCAACCCACCGGTCGTCCGGGGAGAGTGCGATGGCGCGCTCGTCGAACTGCGTTCGGACCAGCGGTCGAGCGTCCGCGCCGCCGGCGAACGGCACCAGCCAGATATCACGACCCGTTTCGGGGACGGTCTGGCGAATGACCAGGTCCTGGCTTCGGGTCCAGGCGTGTTCGTATTGATCGTGTTCCGAGGAGTACAGGACTTCCGTGTCACCGCTGCCATCGGCCGGGCGGATGAACAGGTCCACTCCCCGGCCGCCCTCTCGGGTCGACGCGAACGAGATGGCCCGGCCGTCCAGCGACCAGGCCGGGTACCAGTCGGTGCCCACGAACGTGTGCCGGACGGGGGCGGGGTCTCCGAGCTCGTACATCCAGATATCGCGCTCGAAGCCGAACACGATGGAGCGGCCGTCCGGGGAGAACCGGAGCGTCTCGACCAACCCGCGCAGGCTGTCCAGAAGGACCTCCTCCGACCCGTCGCGGTCCACTCGGACGACTGCTTCCAGGGCCTCCACCTTCCTGTACACGAGCGTGCCGGTGACAGAAATGGCCAGGTCGGTCCCGCCGCTGCCGGGTTCCACCGCCAGGTGATCCGTGACCGCCACCGGGTCCCCCGTGAACTCCAGTCTCTCCGGGTCGAACGGCTGGACGAGGAGCGTAGCGTCTCTCACGTACGCCAGGTGCCCACCCGGCACCCAGCGACCGTAGAATGCACCCTCGACCAGGGTCTTCATCTCGCCAGACGGGATGTGGTAGGCGGCCACGCTGCCGGTTCGCAGATCACCGGTGAAGACCGTCAGGATGACGGCATCGCCGCCCGGCAGCGCGTCGGGGAACCGGTGGTTGAGCTCACCGAGGTCGGGTCGCACCTCCGTGAGCCTGCGCGCCTCGCCTCCGCCCGCAGGGATCCGGTAGAGTCCTTCGCTCAACGTCGGTGAGTAGATGATTTCGTCATCCGCCGTCCACGTGGCCCCCCGGGTCAGACCCGCGAGGCCGCCGGTAAGCCGCACTGCCGGCCCGCCTTCCAGGCGCACCTTCTTCAGCTCGCCCTCCGCCGAGAAGCCCAACCAGTCCCCATTCGGAGAAAAGAACGGAGCCACACCTCCCACGGTGCCCGGCAGCGGGCGCGGCTGCAGGGAGCCTCGCTCCCGGATGAACAGCTGGAGCCCCTGATCTCCCGCGCCCACGTACGCGAGCATGCTACCATCCGGAGAGATGGCCAGGATGCGGCCGGTCAGCTCCGAGACCTCGGTCATACGCGCTGCGTCCGGCAGACGGAGGGAGAACCATGATACCTGCGGCGCGGGAGCCTTCCGCAGCCATCCCGCGGCCAGCAGGACCGCCAGGACGGCCGCCAGCGCCCACGGGACCCAGTGGCCCAGCGGTGCCCGTCGTTCCGCTGCGCCTGCGACAGGTGTCTCCGTGTCGGTGGGGAGGTCGAAATCCGGATCCCGCAGCGCCTCGAGGAATGCACCGACCGATTGGAACCGGTCCGCCGGCACCCGGGCCAGCGCTTTCGCCGTCGCGGCTTCCACGTTGCGGGGCACCGTGCTCCGAAGGCGAGAGACCGGTCGTGGATCTTCCGACAGGAGCTTCGCCACGACCGACTGGACCGTCGCCCCCGTATGGGGCGGGTCTCCGGTGAGCATCTCGTAGAGGACGCAGCCGAGGGAATAGACGTCGCTCCGGCGGTCGACTTCCCGGTCGCCGGTCGCCTGTTCCGGGCTCATGTAGTGCGGGGTACCGAGACTGAGGCCTGTCTCGGTGATGCGCGAGCCTCCGGCGGCCCTCAGGGCGAGGGCAATGCCGAAGTCGGCCACCACGGGCTGGCCCGCCTGGAACATCACGTTGGCCGGTTTGATGTCCCGGTGCACCACACCCTGTCCGTGGGCGTACTCCAGCCCCGACCCGATCGCCTCCACGATCTCCAGCGTCTCCTCGACCGGAAGCTGCTTCTCCCTGTTCAGCCGGTCCCGCAGCGAGTCGCCTTCCATGTACGGCATGACGAAATAGAGCAGCGACGCCGCCTGCCCGGAGTCGAACAGCGGTAGAATGTGCGGGTGCTGCAGGTTGGCCGTGGTCTTGATCTCCCCCAGGAAGCGCTCGGCCCCGACGACGGCCGCGAGCTCCGGCTTCAGCACCTTCAGCGCCACCTTCCGGTCGTGGCGGAGGTCGTCGGCCAGGAAGACCGTCGCCATCCCGCCCTCGCCGAGCTCACGCTCTATCCGGTAGCGACCCTCGAGAGCGGTGTTGAGCCGGTCGATCATTCCCTCCTCCGCATCACCCAGCTATCGCCTCCACTCTCCCGCACTCAAACCCTCGATCGTGCCCTCTTGCATCCTGCACTCTTGCACTCTTGCACTCTTGCACTCTTCACCTCTTCACCGTCCGCCCGATCACGATGCTGATGTTGTCCGTCCCGCCGCCGTCCAGCGCGTCCTGCAGGAGCGCTTCGGCGGTCTCCCGGGCGCTGGTCAGGCTCGCCATGCGCCGCTCGATCTGCTCATCGGGGACGTGCTTCGTGAGCCCGTCGCTGCACAGGAGCACGACGGTCCCCCAGTCGCGGACCACGCGGGTCACCACCGGCGCGGCCTCGCTGCCCCCGATGGCGCTGGAGAGGACGTTGGCCCACCGACTCTGCTCCGCGGCCGATCGGGTCAGGGTGCCGTTGGCCACGAGCTCCTCGGCCAGCGTTTGGTCCTGGCTGATCTGGGTCAGCGTTCCGTCCTTGTAGATGTAGCATCGGGAGTCGCCCACCTGGAGGAGATAGGCGTGGGGCCAGAGTCCGAGGAAGAGGGTCAGGGTCGTGGCGAACCGCATCCCGCCGCCCTGCTGCTCCGAGCGCTCCAGCAGCGACTCGTGGCACGACAGCGCCGCGTCGTTCAGGAGCCGGACGAAGACCTCCGGGTCGTCGTCCTCGGAGACGTCGGCCGCCCAGAACTGCAGGGACACGGCGTTCAGCAGCTCCCGGACGGCCAGCCGGGCGGCTTCGGCGCCGCCCTCGGTGCTGCCGACCCCGTCGGCGACCATGCCCAGCGATGCCAGCCGCTCGGGGAGCAGAACCTGCTGGTCCGACTCCGTGACGCTGGTGGCCTTCACCGCGATTCCGCGGGCCAGGGCCCCGACGAAGAAGTGGTCCTGGTTCTCCGTCCGGACCTTTCCGGGGTGCGTCAGTCCCCAGGCGTCGATCTCGTGGAACTGGGGTCGGTCGAGGTCGGTCATCGGACACCTCTCTCGGTCATCGGTTCGTCCCCTGGCCGAGCTCACGCAGCACGCGGTCGAAGTTCACGACCACGTTCAGCTCGTTGCTCAGGTCCTCGCCGCCGCTGGGCATCAGGGTCACGAACTGGCTGTCGCCAGGGAACACATCGTAGTTGTAGGTCGGCATATCGAAGAGTCGCCGGATCTCGACCACGTCCAGGTCCTCCGGCCCGACGTCCAGCGTGGCGACCCAGAGGCCGTTCTCCCCCACGGACGGGTCCCCGGAGAAGAAGAGCTCCGTCCCATCGCTCGACCAGCGGGGTCGGAGCCCGCCGGAGCGGGAGATCTGGTGCTTGCGGCCCGGCCCTTCCAGCGGCCGGACGAATACCTCCGAAGCCGCCCCCGACTCGTTGGAGTAGTACGCGAGCCACCGGCCGTCCGGGGAGACGGCGGGGTGTCCTTCCCAATAGTCGCCCTGCAGGAGCAGCGAGTCGGAGCCCGCTTCGCCGAGGGTCGTGACCCCGATGTCCCACTGTCCCGGCCCGATCTGGTAGTACAGCTTCGTCTCGTCCGGACCGAGGGCCAGCCGGGAGAGGTCCCGCTCCAGGTCCAGGATGAGCTCGGGCTCCTCGCTCCCGTCCGACCGCGTGCGGTACGCATCGCCGTCCGACAGGAACAGGATGTCCTCGCCCCCGTCGGCCCAGGTGGTGGTATTGGCGCCGCCCGCCTGGGAGAGCCGGCTCAGGGGGCCTGTCGGCATCTCGTAGATCCAGATGTCGTTCTGGGCACCCTCTTCGGCGACCAGCATGGCGATCCGTTCCCCGTCCGGGGACACCTCGGGGTAGTCGAAGCTGCCTTCCTCGAGACCCGGGAGCGGCCGCATGGTGCCGGCGCGATCCGAGATCATGGGGACGAGGGCGCCGGACGCGCCCGTAGCGGCGTACACCAGGGTGCCGCCCCCGTACGCGAACCGCATGGACCCGTTCTCGACTTCCGCTGCAGGGACGGGCTCGCCCACGGGCTCCGCCGACCGGGCGTCGAAGGGCAGCGCCAGGAGGAACCGATCAGCGCTGTACAGCAGGTGTCCCGTGGCGCTGTAGGCGACGGAGCCCACGTCCTGCGTCTGCGCGATGAAGCGGCGCTCCCCGCTCTCCAGGTCCAGTGCGTGGATCTCCGCTCCGGCCTGGCTGAGGCGCTTGTAGACCAG
>JAWVYT010000186.1:0-5288 GCA_033722595.1 Longimicrobiales bacterium | reverse complement strand
AGCTCCGACTCCAGGAGCGTGTCCGACAGCGCGGCCACGTTGGCGGCGATGAACGGCTTGTGGCGACGGGGCGAGAGCGCGTGGATCCCCCGGGCGACCAGCTCTTTCCCCGTCCCGCTCTCCCCGGTGATGAGGACGTTGGAGTTGACCGGCGCCATCTGGGTGATCCGCTCCAGCACCTCGATCATGGCGTCGGTCTGGCCGACGATCCCCGTCTGCTCCCGGAGTCGACGCCGCTCCATCAACCGCTTCCCGGCCAGCGCCACCTCCTCCGGGTCGATCGGCTTGATGAAGGCCTCCATGAGCCCGAGCCGGGCACGGAGCGACGGCGGCACATCCTCCTCGGTATCCGCGAGCCCCATGACCGGGAGCCGGTCCAGCTCCGCCGCCTCGTCGGCCAGCGACCGGGCGCGCTTCCGGTCGAGGCCACCGGAGAGGATGAGGAGCGCCGGGTCGTCCACGTCGGACAGGTCCTCGGTGGGCGTCAGGAGCTCCACGGCGATCTTCCGGTCGCTGTAGGCGTCCCGGATCCGGACGGCCGACTCCAGGTCGCTGGTGGTGATGACGACGCGCTCAGCCATGATCAGGGTGGTTCTGGGTCTCGCGCCCCCGGAGCAGCTGCACCGCATGGGTCACCAGCGGGTCCAGCACGTCGAGGCCGTCCCGGACGCCGGACGGGCTGCCGGGCAGGTTCACGATCAGCGTCGAGGCCCGGATGCCCGCCACACCACGGGACAGCCAGGCCATGGGCGTGGACTCCGAGCCCCCGACCCGGAGCGCCTCGGCGATCCCCGGCGCGGGCCGCTCGATGACGGCGGTCGTGGCCTCCGGCGTTCGGTCCCGCGCCGTGAATCCCGTTCCGCCCGTGGTCAGTACGAGGTCGGCGACCCCGGCATCGGCCAGCGCCTCCAGCGACTCCCGGATCGGCCCGCTCTCGTCGGGGATCACGTCGTGCTCCACCACCGTATGGCCGCTCCGCTCGGCCCAGTCGCGGATGGCGGTCCCGCTGATATCGTCCCGCTCGCCCCGGTGGGCGGCGTCGGACACCGTCAGGATCGCGACACGTACGGGCTCCTCCATGGGCTACCGCTTGAGGGAGCCGTCGGTGTAGAACGGGGGCCGCTGCACGGTCGCCGGGATCGCGGTGTCCCGGATCACGACGTGGATCTCCGTCCCGGGCTCCGCGGCCTCCGCCGGCAGGTAGCCCATGCCGATCCCGTCGCCGGTGGAGTGACTCAGCACGCCGCTCGTGACCTCGCCCACCGTCTCGCCCTGGTGGCGGATCGCGTACCCCGTCCGAGGGAAGCCCCGCTCCTGCAGCACGAAGCCGGTCAGCTTCTGGCTCACGCCCTCCTCCTTCTGCCGGGCCAGGACGTCGCGGCCCACGAACTCGCCCTTCCCCGGCTTCACGGCCCAGCCCAACCCCGCCTCGATGGGCGAGTGCTCCTCGTCGAGGTCGTTCCCGTACAGAATGTAGCCCACCTCGAGGCGCAGCGAGTCCCGGGCGCCGAGCCCCGCCGGCAGGAGGCCGTGCCCGGTCCCGGCCCGGAGCAGTGCCTGCCAGAGCGTCGCCGCCTCGCCCGCGGGGACGTACAGCTCGAAGCCGTCCTCGCCGGTGTACCCCGTCCGGCTGATCACGCCCTCCACGCCCGCCACGGCTCCCTCCTCGAACCGGTAGAACCCGATGGCCTCCAGCTCCGTGTCGGTAAGCGCGCTCAGGATCGTCTGGGCCTTCGGACCCTGCAGCGCCAGGAGGGCGATCTCGGCCGAGCGGTCCGCCAGCTCCACGTCGAAGTCCTCGGTCGCGCTCTCGAACCACGCCCGGTCCTTCTCCAGGTTCGCCGCGTTGACCACCACCATGTACCGGTCCTCGAAACGGTAGACCAGGCAGTCGTCCAGGGCGCCGCCATCCGGCTTGCACAGGATCGTGTACTGGGCCTGACCGATGGCCAGCTTCGACGCGTCGTTGGTCAGCAGGTGCTGGATCAGCTCCAGCGCCTCCGGGCCCCGGACCTCGAGCTCGCCCATGTGGGAGACATCGAACAGACCGGCGTCGCTGCGGACCGCCTGGTGCTCCTTCACGATCCCCGTCGCGTACTGCACCGGCATGGAGTACCCCGCGAACGGCACCATCCGCGCGTCGAGCTCCAGGTGCTCGTCGTGGAGCGGTGTCTGCTTCAACGCCGTGTCTGCCATCCTACGCCCCCATCAGTTCCATCATGATCGCCTTCTGGGCGTGGAGCCGGTTCTCGGCCTCGTCCCACACCCGCGACTGGTCGCCCTCGAACACAGACTCGCTGACCTCCTCGCCCCGGTGGGCCGGCAGGCAGTGCAGGAAGATGGCATCGGCGTCCGCGAGTCCCATGATCGAGTCGTCGACCTGGAAGTCGCGGAACGCGCGCATCCGGGCCTCCTGCTCCGACTCCTGCCCCATGGACGCCCAGACATCGGTGGTCACCACGTCCGCGCCCTCGGTCGCTTCCCGGGGGGCATGGGTGAGCATGATCGATGCCGCGCCACGGGCCCGCTCGTAGATCTCGTGGTCCGGTTCGTAGCCCTCCGGCGTGGCGACGCGGAGCTCGAACCCGAACCGGTACGCCGCGTTGAGCCACGAGTTCGCCATGTTGTTGCCGTCGCCGATCCACGCGACCTTCCGCCCCGTGAGGTCCCGGCCGAACGTCTCCTGGATCGTCATGACATCCGCCATGACCTGGCACGGGTGGAGCAGGTCGGTGAGCCCGTTGATCACGGGGATCGTGCCCCAGTGGGCCAGCTCGACCACGTCGCTCTGGTCGAACGTCCGGATCATGATGCCGTCGACGTACCGGGACAGGACCCGGGCCGTGTCACGGATCGGCTCGCCCCTCCCGATCTGGAGGTCGTTGGCCGAAAGGAAGAGCGCGTGCCCGCCGAGCTGGTACATCCCGACCTCGAACGAGACTCGCGTCCGGGTCGAGCTCTTCTGGAAGATCATCCCCAGCGTCTTCCCCGCCAGCGGCTTGCCCGCCTCCTCCCCCGCCTTCAGCCGGTGGGCCAGGTCGAGCAGCTCGTACAGCGCGTCGGTCTCGAAGTCGGGGATCGCCAGGAAATGTCCGAGGTCCGCCATCCGCTCCTCACGTGATGAATGCCAAAATTGCAGGTCGCGTCAACCTACCCGACCCGCAGCGCCCGGTCCAGTAGCCTTGCGGCCGAAGGCCGACGGTTGCGAGCAAAGCGAGCCGGTTGCGAGCAAAGCGAGCCGATTGCCCGCCGCAGGCGGGCCTACAGTATGTACCTCCGCAGGTCCTCGTCGTCGATGACCTTCCGGAGCCGGTCCCGGACCGTGGGGCCGTCGATCCGGACGTGGCGCTCGCCGGAGTCCGGCAGCTCGTAGAGGATGTCCTCGAGGAGGGTGGTCATGACGGTATGGAGCCGGCGGGCCCCGATGTTCTCCATCCGCTCGTTCACCTCGGCGGCGATCCGTGCGATCTCGGCGATGGCCTCGTCATCGAACTCCAGCTCCACGTCCTCGGACGCCACGAGCGCCTGGTACTGACGGACGAGCGCGTTCTTCGGCTCGGTCAGGATCCGGACGAAGTCCTTTTCCGTCAACGCGTGGAGCTCCACGCGGATCGGGAACCGGCCCTGGAGCTCCGGGACCATCTCGCTGGGCTTGGAGACGTGGAACGCCCCGGCGGCGATGAAGAGGATGTGGTCGGTCTCGACCATCCCGTACTTCGTCTGGACGTTGCTGCCCTCGACGATGGGCAGCAGATCCCGCTGCACGCCCTCCCGGCTCACGTCCGGGCCCTGCTTGCTCCGCTCGCCGACGACCTTGTCGACCTCGTCGAGGAAGACGATGCCCATGTCCTCGGTCCGGTCCAGCGCCTCGTTGATCACCTCGTCCATGTCGATCAGCCGGTCCAGCTCGTCCTGGAGCAGGATCCGGCGGGCCTCGGCGATGCTCACCGTCCGCTCCTTCTTCTTCTTCGGGAGCATGTCCTGGAGCATCTCGGTGAAGTTGAAGTCCATCCCGTCGAACCCGCCGCCGGGCATCATCATCCCCTCGATGTTCGGCGACTGGGAGATCTCGACATCCACCTCCCGCTCCTCGAGCTTCCCGTCGCGGAGCAGCCCCCGGAGCTTCTCGCGGGTCCGCTTCCGGCGGTCGCTCGATTCGGCCGCCTCGTCGGAGCTGGTCTCCTCCGCCTGGCCGCCGGAGCCCACGACGAACGCCCGGATCGCCGCGCCCTGGCCCTCGGCCTGCGGCGTGGGCTCCACGGGCGGCAGGAGCAGATCCAGGAGCCGGTCCTCCACGGCGCTCTCGGCCGCCTCCTCCACCTCGGCCTCGCGCTCCTCCCGGACGAGGTTGACCGCGACATCCACCAGGTCCCGGACCATGGACTCCACGTCGCGGCCCACGTAGCCGACCTCGGTGAACTTCGACGCTTCCACCTTCACGAACGGCGCGCCGGCCAGCCGGGCCAGGCGCCGTGCGATCTCCGTCTTCCCCACGCCCGTGGGCCCGATCATGATGATGTTGTTCGGCATGATCTCCTCGCGGAGATCGTCGGGCGCCTGGCGACGGCGCCAGCGGTTCCGGAGCGCGATGGCCACCGCCTTCTTCGCGGCGTCCTGGCCCACGATGTACGTGTCCAGCTCCTTCACGATCTGGCGGGGCGTCAGCTCGTCGAGGAACTCCGGGGGGTGCCCTTCGGTGCCGGCGTCGGGGTCCGGGGTCTCGGTGGTCGCGGTCTCGTCCATTAGTCCGACCCGTCGAGCTCGAGGACGGTGATGTTGCGGTTCGTGTAGATGCAGATGTCCGCGGCGATCTCCAGCGACCGGCGCACGATGGCCGGCGCGTCCATGTCGCCGTGCTCCTTGAGGGCGCGCGCGGCGGCCAGGGCGTACGCCCCGCCGCTCCCGATGGCCACGATCTGGTCGTCGGGCTCGATCACGTTCCCATCGCCGCTCACCAGGAAGAGGTGGTCGGCGTCGGCCACGGCCAGGAGCGCCTCCAGGCGACGCAGGTAGCGGTCCGTGCGCCAGTCCTTGGCCAGCTCGACCACGGCCCGGGACAGGTTCCCCGGGTACCGCTCGAGCTTCTCCTCGAACTTCTCGAACAGCGTGAACGCGTCGGCGACGGAGCCGGCGAACCCGGCCAGGATCTTCCCGTCCTTCAGCGTCCGGACCTTCCGGGCGCCGCCCTTCATGACCGTCTCGCCCATGGTGACCTGGCCGTCGCCGCCCAGCGCCACCTTCCCGGCGTGTCTCGTCGCGACGATGGTCGTCGCGTGCATCTCGGTTTT
>JAWVYT010000185.1:0-5310 GCA_033722595.1 Longimicrobiales bacterium | reverse complement strand
CTACGCGGACGACGTGTACCAGGTCGCCCTGCGGATCACGGCGTCCAGGGCCGACGCGGAGGACGTGACACAGAACGTCTTCGCGGGCCTCCCCGAGGCGCTGTCGGCGTACGGCGGCACCGGAGAGCTGGGGGCCTGGATTCGTCGGGTCGCGACCCGCGGCGCGCTTCTCCTGTTGCGTCAGAACCGGCGGCAGCAACGCTACGAGCGCGAGGCCGAACGTCACGCGCCGAAGTCGGAGCCGCCCGACGCCGTGGAGGCCCGCCTGACACTGGAATGGGTGCTCGGTCGGATGCCGGAGGACTGGAGGGTCGTGTACGTGCTCAAGGAGATGGAGGGCCACTCGCACGAGGAGATCGCCGACCTGCTGGGGATCTCGGTCGGCGCGTCCACCGTGCGACTGCACCGGGCCCGACGATTTCTGCGCGACCGCCTCGAGGGTCGGATCTGATGCGCCTCGGGCATCCCCGGTACGCCACGCTGAGTCGCTTCGCCGATGGCGATCTGCCGGAGACGCGAAACCGGCGCGTGGCCGATCACCTCGCCGACTGCAGCCGCTGCCGGCAGGAGGTGGCGTTCATCCGACAGGCCGGCGCCCTGGCCCGGTCGCTGGAGACTCCGGCCGCGCCGCGGGCCATACTCGACCGGGTGATGGCGCAGCGGGCCGCGGGCGATCGCGTCCTCCTGCCGCCGGAAGCACCGGGCCGGGCGGCCCCAAACCGACACCGGTGGCCGATGGCGGTGGCCGCCGTGATCACGCTCCTGGTCGCGGGTCTCTTCCTCTCCACCGAGCTCCTGGAAGCGGACCGGGGCGGGCTCCGGATCCTGCCGATCCGGCCCGCGCCCGGTCAGCAGCTGAGCGTCTCTTACGACGGCGACTTCCGATTCCGGGGACACGAGCACCTGCGCCTCCGGGCGCGGTACCGGACCGGCTCCGGCCGGGAATGGCAGCAGCTGGCCGCGATCCTGAGCCGGGATGACGAGAGCTTTACGGCCGATGTCTCGCTTCCCGACTCCGTGGTGTACGCGGTCTTCGCCGTCGAGGACCTGCACGGGGAGCAGGTGGACAGCCGCAGCGGGAGGCTCTGGGAGGTGGTGGCCCGGGCTCCGGACGGCCGTCCCGCCCTGGCCGCGCTGGACCAGCGGTTCGTCGATCTGTTCGTCAGGGACGAGGTGGAGGCCTACCGGACGGCGCTCACCATGACCGAGCTCTACCCCGAGTCGGCTCGTGCATGGTCCCGTCGATGGACCGTCGAGCGCCGGGATATGGCCGACAGTATCCGCCAGTTCCATCTGGAACGGTTCAAGGCTCTCGAGCGCGGGCTCTCGGAGACTCCGCCCGCGGACCCGGATGAGCTGGCCCACATGGCCTGGTACGCCCTGGCTCTGGGACAGTGGTCGAGCGTCGAGTACTGGATCCGCGAGGCGACCCGCCGAAACGCCCGGGCCGCGCCGCTCTATCAGGCCCACGGGGCGTACATCCGACTGACCCCCGGGCTCGACCCCGGTCGGGCGCTCGAAGAGCTGGAAGCGCTGTGGGCGCAGGCCCCCCAACCGGTCCCGGCCATCGCGGACGCCGGCTGGTGGTTCGCAACAGCCGCCGCCGACTGGGACGCAGCCGTACGGTGGCTGGCTCGCCTGCGCCACCTGCGGGGCATTGAGAACATCGGCTGGCACCTGACCCTGACCGATGTCTTCCCGTCCCGTCAGGTCCTGGACTGGGTCCTGGGTCCAGGACGGGATGTCCTGCTGGAGGATCCGTCCGGCCATCGCCCGCTGCATCGATCCGTGAGCGGGCACCGGCGGATCGTCGCCGAATCCCGACAGGCGGCGCTCGCCCGGATCGCCCGGATCGCGCTGGCCGGCGACCGGGACAGTGCTGCCGTCGCGTTGGCCACGGACGCCGTGCCGCTGGGGTGGAGGACCGAGGCGCTGGAGGAGCTCGGGTCGATCCTCCTGGAAGCCGGCCGCACGGCGGACGCGGCCGACGCGTACGCGAGGGCTGCGGCCGACCCGATCGCCGGCCCGATCCCCGACGCGATCCGGGAGCTGGACGGCTGGGAAGCACGCGTCGCTGCGGCCCGGGCGGAGCTGCACCGGCGCGTGCTCCAGGACCTCGTGATGCGGTTCCTGCCCGACCCGTTGGAACCATCCGCTGGACCCGCGGTCACCGTGTTCCTCTCGAGCTGTGCGCGGGAGCACATCCGGGAGATCAACCGACTGGCCGACATGCTGCCGTCCGACCGGCTGCACGTGTACACCACGCCGGGCATCGGCTCCTCGCCGGAGGAGCTCGGGGCGTGCGGGCTCGAGCCGCCCGCCCGGTTCGACTCGGAGGGCGCGCTGCGGCGAGCCTACGTGATCCACGCACACCCCGACTACTTCATCACGGATTCCAGAGGCCGGATCCGCTTCCAGCACACGAAGCCGGCGGAGATCCCCCGGCAGCTGGAAGCGCTGGAGCGGACAGCCGTGCCCGCAGTACAGGACTGACAGGGACCGAGCCCCCGAAAGAACGACACCATCCCGGAAGCGTTCCATCGGCACCGTGCGCTCACGCGCCGTGCCGTCCTACGAACCTCCGACCAGGAGTGTCTCATGACGAGGGTTCAGAAGCTGCGGATCCGCATCATCGCCGGCATCGCCGGCGCCACCATCCTCCTCCTTCCCATCACGCTCGGCCCGGACACCGGGGTCCGGCCGAACGACGCGTGCGCCGACGGCAGCTGCTGCATCGAGATCGGGTCGGTATGTGAGTCGGGCGGCGATGTCCTTCTCAACTACTACGCGTCGCTCGAGTGCGGGGGGTCGGACCGATGATCGCCCGGCTGAGCTTCAGCGCCCTCCTGATCGTTGGGCTGCTCTTCGTCGGCGGCGACGCCCGCGAGCTGCCGGGCTCGCCGACGGAGGCGGCCCCCGCGGGCGGGACCCGGCTCGCGGGGTCCGTCCTGCATCAGTCCGACGTGCTGGCCGCGCCCTCCCGAATCGAGGTCGCGGGACCCCGGCTCATTCTGGCCGACGACTTCGGTGACCGGGCCATCCGCGTGCTCCGGCGGGCGGACGGGAGCCTCGAGCGGTCATTCGGCCGCCGGGGTCGCGGCCCACGGGAGTTCGAGACGGTGATGTCCATCGATGTGCTGGACCCTGCGGGCCGCCTGATGCTCCACGACCCGATGCTGCAGCGGGTGACGTGGGTGGACCTGGCCGCGGACTTCGAGAACGGCGAGTGGGTGGCCGACCGGTCGCTCACGCTGACGGCGAACGCCATGGTCCTGGAGGCCGGATGGACGCCGGACGGCCTCCTGGGCATCGGGGCCTTCACCGGTGGCCGGCTCGCGCACCTGGGGCCCGATGGCCATCTGGTCCGGACCAGCGGGAGCCCCACCGTGCGGGCTGCCGAGGTGTCGCCATCGGTGTGGCGGCGGTCCTACCAGGCCC
This sequence comes from Longimicrobiales bacterium, assembly GCA_033722595.1. Classification (GTDB taxonomy): domain Bacteria; phylum Gemmatimonadota; class Gemmatimonadetes; order Longimicrobiales; family RSA9; genus JAWVYT01. The sequence goes on along the minus strand of JAWVYT010000185.1, from coordinate 1,872 downwards.
GGCTGTCGTCGGACCCCGACCGGACCCGCTGGGCCGTGGCCCACCGGTTCGCCGACCGCATCGATATCTACGATGCCCGGGGCGAGTGGATCGCCCCTGCGCACCGGGTGCACGGGTTCGGACCGGAGGATCTCAGGGAGGAGGATCCCGGCCGTGTCCGGTTCGGCTACATCGACGTGACGGCCACCGATCGGCGGGTCTACGCGCTCTTCTCGGGTCGGACCCGGGCCGAGGGAGCGGCGAACGCCGGTGACCGGGTGCACGTGTTCGACTGGGACGGCCGGCTCATCGAGGTCTGGACGCTGGACGCACGGCTCCTCGCGCTGGCCATCGACCCCGCCGAGTCCACCCTGTACGGGATCCGGCACGAGCCGACACCCGCCGTCGTGGCCTACGCCGTGCCCTGAGGTCGGACGCCCCGGGCCAGCGCTCCCCGCGTGTCCGATGGCGAAAGGGCCGTCGCCAGCAAGATTCCGGCGACGGCCCTTTTCCACTTCTCCCGCCGGGCACGGGCCGATCGGGGCTACGCTGCGCCGGCACCCGCGTTGAGCGTCGCGTCGAGCGTGATCTCCGGCCCCGCCAGCGCCTGGGAGACCGGGCAGCCCTTCTTCGCGGCCTCGGCGATCTCCAGGAACTCGTCCTCCGAGATCTCCGGGACCGTGGCCTCGGTCACGAGCTGGATCCGGTTGATCCGGAACCCTTCATCCTCTTTCACGAGGCTGACCCTCGCCTCCGTGGAGACCTTCTCAGGGGAGTACCCGGCCTTGCCGAGCTCGCCGGAGAGCGCCATCGAGAAGCAGCCTGCGTGAGCCGCCGCGATCAACTCCTCGGGGTTCGTGCCCTCGCCCTCCTCGAACCGGGACTCGAAGGAGTAGGCGCCCTCGAAGGCTCCGCCCCCGAACCGCATCTGTCCGTCTCCGTCCTGCAGCGTTCTATTCCAGACCGCATTGGCCGTTCGCAGTGCCACTGTGCCTCCTCCGTGGATACTCGTGATCTCGATGCCTCGCCGACACCGCCGTCATGCGGCGGAAAGTGCAAGAACCGAACCGGCGGCCACCGCTACTCGATCCGGGCCTCCACGCCCGCCAGGACCGCCCCGGAGACATGGGACAGCCGGTCGTAGAACCGGACGAACCGGCGCGGCTCCGGCGCGTCGTAGCCCGCGAGGTTGCGTGCCCAGCGGAACCCGATCGGCTGGTACCGGAGCTCGACCTTCACGGTGAACGGTCCCCGATGACCGCGGACATCCACCGCGTAGCGGACCCGGTCGCCGGCGCCGGCGAAATCCGGGTCCGTGGCGGCGCCGCCGTGCACCGCGATATCCGGCCCCGCCGTGGCCTTTTCGAAGCCTTTCGGCAGCAGCCGGTTGTCCTTGACGTACTCGACCCCTTGGATGAGCCCGGTGGTGACCGCGCCGCCGTGGTCGACCATGATCACCTCGTAGACCTGGACGTCCTCCGGGTGGTCGATCACGGTGTGGTGGGGCTCGTAGCGGGCCGCGTCCGCGTCGTTGTCGTTGCCGACGATGCTGCCATCGCGCTGGAGCCGCCCCGACTCGAAGACGGTCCGCCCGTCGGCGTCCCGGACGGTGACGTGGAGCCAGGCCCGCCGGGACGGGTACGCCGTGGGCAGCTTGTGACCGGCGAGGTTCGTCGCGGCTACCTCGAAGCCGAGCACGCCGTCGTCTATGGCGCCATCCTCCACTGCGAGGCCGGCGGCGCTCGAGGAGAGGAACGCCTTGGTGGCGGCGACCAGGCCGTCCAGCTCGGCAGCGAGCGCTTCCACCGCGAGCTCGCTCCGGAACGTGTTGAAGACCCGGGGGATGAAGAAGTTGCCGCCCCGGAACACGTGGCGTCGCACGCCGGCCCGGGG
>JAWVYT010000184.1:0-5341 GCA_033722595.1 Longimicrobiales bacterium | reverse complement strand
TCGGCGTCGAGCACCAGCGGCGGCAGGTCGGGCTCCGGGAAGTACCGGTAGTCCCGGGCCGCCTCCTTCGACCGCATCGGCCGGGCCTCGCCCGCGGCGTCGTCCCACAGCCGCGTCTCGTGCACCACGATCCCGCCCCCGGCCAGCACCCGCGCCTGCCGGGCCGCCTCGTACCGCAGCGCCCGCTCCACCGCGGAGAACGAGTTCAGGTTCTTGACCTCCGTCTTCGTGCCGAGTGCGTCGGCCCCGTCCTCGGCGCCGCCCGCGGGCCGGACGGAGACGTTGGCGTCCACCCGGAGGCTGCCCTTCTCCATGTCGCAGTCGCTGACGCCCAGGTACCGGAGCGTCCGCCGCAGCCCCACCAGGAACGCGCGCGCCTGCTCCGGGCGCCGCAGGTCCGGCTCCGTCACGATCTCGATCAGCGGCACACCCGCCCGGTTGAGGTCGATGCCGGTCCGGTCGGGCAGCCGATCGTGCAGCAGCCGGCCGGCGTCCTCCTCGAGATGGATGCGACGGAGCCGGACGGGGGCGACCGGCTTCGTAGTAGGGGTCGTACTCGTACTCGGAGCGACGCCACCAGCTCCCGCCGCATCGCCTGCTCCGCCCCGCGAGCTCGAACTCGAAATCGAAATCGAACTCGAAATCGAACTCGAACTCGAAATCGAAAATTCCCCGGCGGTGGCCAGCGGCCGCTCGTACTGCGTGATCTGGTAGCCCTTGGGCAGGTCCGGGTAGAAGTAGTTCTTCCGGGCGAACACGCTGGTCTCGTGGACGGTGCAGCCGAGCGCCAACGCGGCCCGGACGGCCAGCTCCACGGCCCGGTCGTTGACCACCGGCAGCGCGCCGGGCGCGCCGAGGCAGACGGGGCAGACGTGGGTGTTGGGCGGGGCACCGTACGCGTTCGCGTCGGCGCAGAACATCTTGGTGGCGGTGTCCAGCTGGACGTGGATCTCCAGCCCGATCACGGGCTCGTAGCCGCCGGCCCCACCGGCCCCGCCATCACCGGCCCGCGGCTCTCGGTCCTTTCCCCCGCCCGCTCCCCCGCCCCGGGCCTCGCGGCCCGCGCCTCGGGCCGTCACGTGACCCGCTCCAGCGCCGCGGCGGCCCGGACCAGCACGGGCTCGGCCCACCGGTCGGCGATGAGCTGGGCGCCGACGGGCAGCCCGTCCACGGTACCCACAGGCACGGAGACGGCGGGCAGCCCGGCCAGGCTCGCGGCCACAGTGTAGATGTCGGAGCCGTACATGGCATAGGGGTCGCCGGTCTTCTCGCCGAGTCGGAACGCGGGCGTGGGCGTGGTCGGCGTCAGGATCACGTCCACGCCGGCGTCGAACGCGGCCCGGAAGTCCCGGGCGACCAGAGTGCGGACGCGCTGGGCGCGGCCGTAGTACTCGTCGTGGTAGCCGGCGGAGAGGGCGAACGTGCCGAGCACGATCCGGCGCTGGACCTCGTCGCCGAGGCCTGCGGACCGCGTGGCCTCGACCATGGCGCGGTAGGGGTCGGGCGCGCCATCGGATCCGGCCGCCGCGCTTTCCTCCCCGCCCCGCTGCCCGTCGCTCGCCCCGTTCGGCTCGTGCCCGGTACCCTGATCCGCGCCGGCCGCCCGCATCCCGTACCGGGCGCCGTCGTAGCGGGCCAGGTTGCTGGACGCCTCGGCGGGCGCCAGGACGTAGTAGGCCGGGAGCGCGAGCTCGGTGTGGGGCAGCGAGATCTCGCGGAGCTCCGCGCCCGCGTCCTCCAGCGCGGCGGCGGCGGCCTCGACCCGAGCTCGAACGCCCCGGTCCAGCGGGTCGGCCAGGTACTCAGCGGCCAGCCCCACGACCAGCCCGTCGATGTCGCGGCCCAGCTCGGGCAGCAGCGACGGCGGTGGCCGGTCGGCGGACGTCGCGTCCAGCGGGTCGCGGCCGGCGATGCATTCCAGCAGCAGCGCGGCGTCCTCCACCGTCCGGGCCAGCGTGCCCACCTGGTCCAGCGAGCTGGCGAACGCCACCAGCCCGTACCGGCTCACGGCGCCGTACGTCGGCTTGAGCCCCACCACGCCGCAGAACGCCGCGGGCTGGCGGACGCTGCCGCCGGTGTCGCTGCCCAGCGCGGCGGGGACCAGCCCCGCGGCCACGGCCGCCGCCGACCCGCCGGAGCTGCCGCCGGGCACCCGGTCGGGGTCGACGGGGTTCCGCGTGGGGCCGAAGGCCGACCGCTCGGTGCTGGAGCCCATGGCGAACTCGTCCAGGTTCGTCTTCCCGGCGATGAGCGCGCCCGCGGCCCGGAGCTGGCGCACGGCCGTGGCCTCGTACGGCGCCCGGTAGTCCTCCAGGAACCGGGAGCCGCACGTGGTGGGGTGGTCCAGCGTCGTCAGGTTGTCCTTGACGGCGACGGGGACACCCGCCAGCCGGCCGGCGCGCCCGCCCTCGCGGCGGGCCCGGTCCAGCGCGGCGTCCGCCGCGTCCGCCCCGGCGGCCAGCAGGGACGGGTCGTGGGCCAGAAAGGCGTTCAGGCCCGCCTCGCCCTTGTCCCGGGCGTCGATCGCGGCGGTGACGGATCCGGCGAGGTCGGCCGCGGACCGGTCGCCGGCGGCCAGCGCGTTCCGGAGCGGGCGCAGCCCGGGGAGCGGCCCGGGGAGCGGCCCGGGGCCGGCGGTCGAAGGGCTCATCGATCGCCTCCCCCCTCGTCATCGGCGCTGGGATCGGGCCCCTGGGCGTCGTCCGCGCGCGGGTCGGGCCCCTGCGTGTCCGCCTGCCCCTCCTCCCCGGCGTGCGACCGGAGCCGGGGCACCGTGAACAGCCCGTCGGCCCAGCCTGGCGCGGCCTTGCCGGGGGCTCCGTCCAGCGGGTCGGCGCCGGGCTCGTCGGGCCGGAGCGGCGCCCGGTCGCCGGCGACGGTGAACGGGGGGACGCCGTCGATGGCGACGGCCCGGAGCGCGGCCATGTGGTCGAGGATGTCGGACAGGTCTGCGGCCAACCGCTCCAGGGCGTCGTCGTCGGGCCGGAGCCCGGCCAGCTCCGCGATCCGCCGTGCTTCGGCCGTGGTGATCCGCGGGGCGCCGTCGCCGGCCCGGCCGGAGATCGCGGGCGCTGCGTCGTCGCCGGGCATGGGCGGGCTACCAGTCCTTCTGGAGGTTGGCGTAGCGGACCACGACCTTCTTCCGGCCGATCTCGTCGAAGTCGATCACGGCCTTGAGGTCGCGGCCGAAACCGCTGAGCTCCCTGATCGTGCCCCGTCCGAACTGGGGGTGGACCACCGACTCGCCCTTGATGAACCGGGGCGCGTCCTGGTTCTCGCTGTAGTCCACCACGTAGTCGCCCGCGGGGTTGCCGAACGCGTCCGTCTCGCGCCCGGCGGCGCCGCCCGACGACCCGGCGCCCGCGTAATCCTCGCGGCGGCCGCGGCCCCGGCCCCGGGACGTTCGCCGGTTCCGCCAGCTGTCGTACGCCCGGTTCTGCCGCTCGACCTGGGGCGTGGTCCGCTGCTCCACCAGCGCGTCGGGCAGCGGCGCGAGGAAGCTGGACGGGACGCACGCCTTCCGCTCGCCCATCCGCCGTCGGCTCTGGGCGTGGGTCAGGTAGACCTTCCGCTCCGCGCGGGTGATCCCCACGTAGAACAGACGGCGCTCCTCCTCCAGCTCGCCGGGCTCGTCGTAGGCCCGGGCCAGCGGGAAGAGCCCGTCCTCGAGCCCCGCGATCACGACCACCGGGAACTCGAGCCCCTTGGCCGTGTGCAGCGTCATCAGCGTGACGGCGTTGGCGGCGGGGTCGTGCCGGTCCACGTCGGTGATCAGCGAGACCTCCTGGAGGAACAGGTCCAGCGCGGTGGCGTCCTCGGGCAGGTCCTCGACCTCCCGGAGCGTGGGCAGCCGCTCGTCGAACTCGTACGCGCCGGCGATCAGCTCCCGGACGTTCTCCGCACGGTCCTCGCCCTCGGGGCCCTCGTCGGCCAGCGCGGCGAAGACGCCCATGTCGGTCACGACCTGCTCCGTCAGCTCGCCGGCGCCCGTGGTCTCCGCGCGGTCGCGGAACCCGTCGATGGCGGCGGCGAACCGGGCCAGCGACGTGGCGGCGCTCGGCGTGAGCACATCGATCTCCTTCGCCCGCCGGGCCGCGTCCAGCGGCGGGATCCCCTGCGACCGCGCGAACTCCCGGAGCCGATCCTGGTTCACGTCGCCCACGCCCCGGCGCGGGTAGTTGACCACCCGGTCGAAGGCCTGTGCGTCCTGCGGGTTCGAGATCAGCCGGAGGTAGCCCAGCACGTCCATGATCTCTCGGCGCTCGTAGAACCGGGTCCCGCCCACGATCCGGTACGGGATGCTCCGCTCCACCAGCGCGCGCTCCAGCTCACGGGACTGGGCGTTGGTACGGTAGAGGATCGTGAAGTCCTGCGGGACCAGGTCCTCGGTCCCCATCCGGAGCTCCATCTCGCTGGCGATCCACTCGGCCTCGTCCCGCTCGTCGGCGGTCTCTACCAGCGTCAGCGGGTCGCCGGCCTCGGCCTCCGTACGCAGCGTCTTGCCCTTCCGGCGTACGTTCTCCGCGATCACGGCGTTGGCCGCGTCCAGGATCCGCTCGGTGGACCGGTAGTTCCGCTCCAGCCGGATCACCGTGGTGCCCGGGAAGTTGGCCTCGAAGTCCAGGATGTTCCGGACGTCGGCGCCCCGCCAGCCGTAGATCGACTGGTCGTCATCGCCGACGACCATCAGGTTCGGCGGCGCAGCGCGACGGGCCTCGGGGTCCGGCGCGAACGGCGTACCCGGCTCCGCGGCCATCAGCTCCATCATCCGGTACTGGGCGTGGTTCGTGTCCTGGTACTCGTCCACCAGCACGAACGCGAACCGGTCCCGGTAGCGATCCAGCAGCCGGCCGTGGTCGCGGAACAGCTCCACCGGCTTCATGAGCAGGTCGTCGAAGTCGAACGCGTTCTGCTCCTTCAGCGACCGCTGGTACGCCGGGTACAGGTCGGCGACCACCCGCGACAGCGCGTCCGCCGCCATGGACGCGTACCCCTCCGGGTCGATCAGCTGGCTCTTCGCGTCGCTGATCGCCGCACGGATCGCCTTCGGGTGCCACTTCTTCGTACTGACGTGGAGCCGCCCCATCGTCGCCTTGATCTCGCTCAGGCTCGCGTCCGCGTCGAAGATCGTGAAGTTGGAGGACCAGCCCAGCGACGACGCGTGCTTCCGCAGCAGCCGCGCCCCGATCGAGTGGAACGTCCCGATCCACATCCCGCCCGGTTCCCGGCCCAGCAGCTCGCGGACCCGGTCCCGCATCTCGCCCGCCGCCTTGTTCGTGAACGTGACCGCCAGGATCGACCCCGGGTCCACGCCGTGCTCGTGGATCAGGTGCGCGATCCG
>JAWVYT010000183.1:0-5369 GCA_033722595.1 Longimicrobiales bacterium | reverse complement strand
GGCAACAAGGTCAGCTACACGGCGTTCGTGGCGTGGGCGGTGGCGAAGGTGCTGCCGGAGTTCCCGATGGTGAACGGGACGGTGTCGGGCGAGAACCTGATCTTCCGGGGGAACATCAACCTGGGGATCGCGGTGGACCTGAACCCCGGGCTGATCGTGCCGGTAATCCGGGACGCGGACGAGCTGACACTGGTCGGGATCTCGAAGCGGATCATCGATCTCGCCGGCCGGGCGCGGGACCGGAAGCTGAAGCCGGACGAGATCCAGGGCGCCACGTTCTCGATCACGAACCCGGGCGTCTTCGGGACCTACGTCGGGATGCCGATCATCCCGGAGGGCACGGCGGCGATCCTGGGGCTCGGCAGCATCGAGAAGCGACCGGTGGTCATGGAGGTCGAGGGGGAGGACGTGATCGCCATCCGGACCATGTCGATGTTCTCGATCGGCTACGACCACCGGATCGTGGACGGCGCCGACGCCGCCCGGTTCCTGGCGCGGCTGAAGGAGGTCCTCGAGGACTTCCCGGAGGAGGCGGCCTAGCGGCCGAGCGCGCATGACCCGGCCGACCGCAGCCACGGCATCGGGAGCTCGGACGCTGGAGGTTCGGCGTCTGGACCGGGTCGCGTACGCCGACGGGCTGGCGCTGCAGGAGGAGCTGGTGGCGGCCCGCCGGGCCGGTCGGATCCCGGACACGCTGCTCCTGCTGGAGCACCCTCACGTGATCACGCTCGGGAGCTCCTCGGACGTCAGCCACGTGCTGCTGGACGAGGGCGAGCGGCGCCTCCTGGGGATCGAGCTGTTCGAGACCGGCCGGGGCGGCGACGTCACGTACCATGGCCCCGGTCAGCTGGTGGGCTACCCGATCCTGGATCTCAAGCCCGACCGGAAGGACCTGCACCGGTACATCCGGGACCTGGAGTCGTCCCTGATCCGGCTGCTGGAGACCTACGGGCTGGAAGCCGATCGGAAGGAGGGCCTGACCGGGGTATGGGTCGGCGATGAGAAGGTCGCCGCCATCGGGGTCCGGGTCTCGAGCGGGTGGATCACCTCCCACGGGTTCGCGCTGAACGTGGGCACGGACCTGAGCTTCTTCGGCTCCATCGTCCCGTGCGGGATCCGGGAGCACGGCGTCACGTCGATGGAGCGGCTGCTGGGGCGGGAGGTGGATAGGGAGGAGGTCGAGACGCGGGTGGCCGAGGCCCTGGCCGGCGTCTTCGGCCGCGTGCTCCAGGGAGGGGGCCCGTGAAGGCCCCGTCGCTCACGCTCGGCATCGAGGAGGAGTACCAGATCATCGATCCCGAGACGGGAGAGCTGCGCTCCTACATCCAGGAGATCCTGAACGGCGACAAGGTCACGATCCAGGAGATCAAGCCGGAGTTCCACCAATCGATCATCGAGGTGGGAAGCACGGTGTGCAGAACGCCGGCCCAGCTCCGCGACGATGTGGTCCGGCTGCGTCGAACCGTCTACGACCTCGCCGCCGAGGCCGGCGTGACCATCGCCGCGGCGGGGACACACCCGTTCTCCTCGTGGATCGACCAGGAGATCACGCCGCTGGAGCGGTATGTCCGGATCCAGGAGGACCTGCAGGACATCGCCCGCAAGAACCTGATCTTCGGGATGCACGTCCATGTCGGGATCGAGGACCGGGACTTCCTGATCGACGCGATGAACGTCGCCCGCTACTTCCTGCCCCACGTCCTGTGCCTCTCGACGTCGTCGCCGTTCTGGCAGGGGCGGCGTACGGGGCTGAAGTCGTACCGGAGCGTGGTCTGGCGGAACTTCCCGCGCACGGGGATCCCCCGGGTCCACAAGAGCTGGGCCTCCTACCAGGGGATGGTGGAGGCCATGGTCCGGTGCGACTCGATCCCCGACGCGTCCAAGATCTGGTGGGACCTGCGGCCGCACCCCGTCTACGACACGCTCGAGTTTCGGGTCTGCGACATCTGTACGCGGGTCGATGAGGCCGTCTGCGTCGCGGCGCTCTTCCAGGCGATCGTGGCCAAGGTCTGGAAGCTCCGCAGCGACAACCTGACGTTCCGGATCTACCCGGCCGAGCTGATCGAGGAGAACAAGTGGCGCGCGGTGCGGTACGGGCTGGACGGCAAGCTGATCGACCTGGGCAGGGAGGAAGAGAAGGACGCTCGGGAGCTGCTCCACGAGCTGATCGACTGGTTCCTGGACGACGTCATCGACGAGCTGGGCAGCCGGGAGCAGGTGGAGTACGCCTACACGATCATGGACCGGGGCACCAGCGCGGACCGGCAGATCCGGCGGTACGAGGAGAGCGGCGGCGACCTGAAGCCCGTGGTCGACGGCGTGGTCGAAGAGACGCTGGAAGGGGTCCGCTAGCGGGCGCCCGGCCGGGTAGGCGCCCGCCGTCCGGTGCCGGCACGCGACTCCGGGTCAGCCCTCCGGCACCTCCACCGGGTCGAACGGCTCGTCCCCGGGCGGCGGCTGGAACTCGTAGAACTCGAAGTACTTCTCGTACTTCTCCCGCTGCTCCTCCAGCCATTCGGTGAACCCGGACTCGACGAAGCCCTTCGAGCTGTCCTGCTCGTTCGCGGCCCGGACGGCCAGGTGGTCGGCGTACTCGTTCTGGGGGTGGCCGGCGTGGCCGCGGACCCAGCGCCAGTCGACCTCGTGACGGGCGGCAATGGGCAGGAGCGCCTTCCAGAGGTCGGCATTCTCCACCTTCCCGCTCCTGCGCTTCCAGCCCCTTCGGACCCAGCCGGCGATCCACTCCCGCATCCCCTTCACCAGGTACTGGGAGTCGGACGTGAAGATGACCCGACACGGCTGCTTCAGGCCCCGCAGCCCCTGGATCGCGCTCCGGATCGCCATCCGGTTGTTGGTCGTGGCGGGCTCGCTGGTCCAGTAGTCGCGCCGGACCCACGCGCCGTCCTTCCACAGCTCCACGAGACCGGCCCCGCCGCCGGGGGTCTGCTTGCCCCGGGCGTTCCCGAGGCACGACTCGTCGGCGTAGATCCGGACCAGGGGCTTCGATGGCTCGCTTGGGCTCATGGGCCGGCAACCTACGGGAAACGACGCCCGACATAAAGCCCGCGGCGGGGCGGGGCGGAGTCCTCAGGGACCGGGAGTGGCCAGAGGGACGGGATCGTGCTATCATCGGCGTCGCATGACCTTCCACGATCGACCCCCTGGCTACCTGCTCCTGGAGGACGGGCGCGTCTTCGAGGGCGTGATGGTCGGCGCTGACGGCGTCGCCCTCGGCGAGGTGGTGTTCAACACCTCGATGACGGGGTACCAGGAGATCCTGACGGACCCCTCGTACTCCGGCCAGATCGTGACCATGACGTATCCCCAGATCGGGAACTACGGCGTGGCCGCGGAGGACGAGGAGTCGGAGCACCCGCAGGTTGCGGGCTTCGTCGTGCGGGAGCTCTCGCCGATGGCGACGGGGTGGCGGGCGGAGGAGTCGCTCCCGGCCTACCTCCGGCGCACGGGCGTGGTGGCGATCTCCGAGGTGGATACCCGGGCGCTGACCCGGCATATCCGCTCCGCGGGCGCCATGCGGGCGGCGGTGGCCCCGCGGTCCCTCCCCGAGGCCGAGCTCCGGCAGCGGCTGGAGGAGCACCCGGCCATGGAAGGACTCGACCTGACCGGCCGGGTGTCCACGGAGGAGGCGTACGACGTGGAGGCCGTGGGCGACGAGAAGTACTTCGTGGTGGCCTACGACTTCGGGATCAAGGGGCACTCGCCGAAGCTGCTCGCGGAGCGGGGGTGTCGGGTCCGGACCGTGCCCCGGGGCGCGACGCCGGACGAGGTCCTGGGCTCCGGCCTGGACGGGCTGTTCATCTCCAACGGACCTGGCGACCCCGAGGCGGTCGCGCACGCGCTGGAGACGATCCGGGGTGCCGCGAGTCAGGGGATCCCCATTTTCGGGATCTGCCTCGGCCACCAGCTCGTGGCCCGGGCGTTCGGCGGCACCACCTACAAGCTGCTCTACGGCCATCGGGGCGGGAACCATCCGGTCCGCCGCCTGAGCGATGGGGCCGTGGAGATCACGGCGCAGAACCACGGCTTCGCGGTCCGGGCCGACGCAGCCGATGGGATCGAGGGCGCCCCACCGCTCCGTGTAACCCACGTCAACCTGAACGACGAGACCGTCGAGGGCCTGGAGCACCGGGAGCTCCCGATCTTCAGCGTGCAGTACCATCCGGAGGCCGCGCCCGGCCCGCACGACTCCCGTTACCTGTTCGACCGCTTCGTGTCGGAAATGGCGCAAGTCCGAGGATAGACTTGACTTGCGCGGTTTTTCCGCATTAAGGTACGACCTCGCGTTATACCCGACCTAACTCCAAAGCATACGGGGATTTGGCGTGTCTCGCCGTTCTGTCGCCACGATCCTGGTCGTGGCGCTCCTTTCCGTGATGACCTTCACCGGGCTCTTCCTGGCCGTGGCCAGCGTGTCCGGCGGCGCCCCCGACTTCGGCTTCGGGGACCGGATCGCCGTGCTGGAGGTCAACGGCGTGATCGGGGCCGACCAGGCGTTCCTCCGGGACGTACGCCGCTTGCGGCGGGACGGCTCGGTGCGGGGTTGGGTGGTCGCCATCAACTCGCCCGGCGGGGTGGTCGCCCCCTCGCAGAGCATCTTCCAGACGCTGAACCGGCTCCGGACCGAAGACGGGAAGCCCGTGGTCGCATCGATCGGCTCGGTGGGCGCGTCCGGCGGGTACTACGTGGCGCTGGGGGCCGATTCGATCCTGGCGCTGCCGGGCAGCATCACGGGCTCCATCGGCGTGATCATGGAGTACCCGAACGTGCAGGGCCTGATGGACAAGGTGGGGGTCCGGATGGAGGTCGTGAAGGCCGGCGAGCAGAAGGACCTCGGGTCGCCGTTCCGGACCATGGGGCCCGAGGATCGGGAGGTGTTGAGCGCCATGATCGAGGACGTGCACGACCAGTTCATCGAAGCGGTGGCCTCGCGCAGGGACCTGTCCATGGACGAGGTGATCCCGCTGGCGGACGGCCGGGTCCTGTCCGGTCGGCAGGCGGTGGAGGCCGGGCTGGTCGATCGGCTCGGGAACCTCGAGGACGCGATCAGCGTGGCCGGCCGGCTGGCCGGGCTGGGCCCGGACCCCCGGATCGTGCGACCCCCGGAAGCGGACCGGAGCTGGCTCGTGGACGCGCTCCTCGGCGAATCGACGGCCCGGGCCCTCCAGCGGATCGTGACTCGTATGGCGGAGCCGGTGAGCGCCGGACCGACGGTCGAGTACCGGCTCCAGTGAATCGGATGGGAGAGCCGTAGCGCTCCCAAGTGACCCAGAAGGGACGGAGGTATCATGACGAAAGCGGATCTGGTCGAGCAGGTGGCCGACGCCATCGGACCCGGGATCACCAAGAAG
>JAWVYT010000182.1:0-5448 GCA_033722595.1 Longimicrobiales bacterium | reverse complement strand
GGGCCGGTCCCGGAATGACCAGGTCGCCACGGACACGCGCCTCTGGGCGGTGGACGCGGCCGCCGCGCTGGACGAGCAGATCCGGGAGCTGGCGCTGGCGCTGGTCGATCGGGCCGAGGCCCATACGACCACCGTCATGCCAGCGTACACGCACCTGCAGCCGGCGCAGCCGGTCTCGGTGGCGCACTGGCTGGCGTCGCACGCGTGGTCGCTGGACCGGGACCGGGGTCGGCTGGCCGACGCGGTCGACCGGATCCGCGTGCTGCCGCTGGGGTCGGGGGCCATCGCCGGCTGCCCGTTCCCCGTGGATCGGGAGGCGCTCCGGGCCGAGCTGGGGTTCGCGGCGGTGTCGGGGAACAGCATGGACGCCGTGGCCGACCGGGATTGGGCCGCGGAGCTGCTGTTCGGCGCGGCGCTCCTCGGCGTCCACGTCTCGCGGCTGGCCGAGGACCTGGTGATCTTCGCGTCCCCGGCGTTCGGGTTCGTCGCCCTGGACGACGCCTTCTCCACCGGCTCGTCGCTCATGCCCCAGAAGCGGAACCCCGACGCGCTCGAGCTGGCCCGCGGGAAGGCCGGCGGTCTGATCGGCGATCTGACGGCCATGCTGGCCACGCTCAAGGGGACGCCCAGCGGGTACAACAAGGACCTGCAGGATGACAAGGCGATCCTGTTCCGCGCGCTGGACACGCTGCAGGCCGTGCTCCCGGCCGTCGCCGGGACCGTCCGGACGCTCCGGGTGGACGCGGACCGGTGTCGCGAGGCGCTGGCCCCGGCGCTGATGGCCACCGATGTGGCCGATGCGCTGGTCGAGCAGGGCGTGCCGTTCCGGGAGGCGCACGAGCTCGTCGGCCGGGCGGTCCTCGCGGCCGAGGAGAACGGGGGCACGCTGTCGGACCTCACGCCCGGCCAGCTGGACCGGATCGACCCGCGGCTCGGCACCATCGATCTGGAGGCCGCCCTCGATCCCGTCCGCTCCGTGGCCCGTCGGGCGTCCGTCGGCGGCACCGCGCCCGCCCGGGTCCGTGAGCAGCTGGAGACCCTCCGGGCCCGCCTGAGCTGAGCCTTCCGGACGACGGTCGGTGGGGTGGCGCGTCGCCCGCCCGCCCGTCGCCCGCTGCCCTTCCGACGCAGTCGCCGCTCAGCTCACCAGCCCCGTCCTCCCGATGCGGGCCCGGGCCCCGAGGAACCCCAGCGCCGCGATGGCGAGCAGGTACAGGTAGGACGGCCACAGCTCGCCCACGCCGTAGCCCTTCAGGAACACGGGCCGCACGATCTCCAGGAAGTGGCGGATCGGGTTGGCGTAGGTGATCCACTGGAAGACCTCGGGCATGGTGAAGATCGGGAACATGAACCCGCTCAGCAGGATCGCGGGCATGAAGAAGAGGAACATGACCATGAGCGCTTCCTGGAGGGTGCGCGCCACGGTGGATATCAGGAGCCCGAACGCCAGCCCGCTGACGATGTAGATGACGGCCGCGACGGCCAGCGCCAGGAAGCTGCCGCGGAACGGAACGTCGAACCAGAGGATCGCCACCAGCGTGACCAGGATGATCTGGATCGAGGCGATGAAGGCCACGGGCAGCGTCTTCCCGAGGATCAGCTCGGCGGGGCGCATGGGCGTGACCAGCAGCTGCTCCAGCGTGCCCAGCTCCCGCTCGCGGACCACGGCCACGGCCGTCAGGAGCCCCGACATCAGGAGCACGATCACGCCGAGCACGCCCGGCACGTTGTACACCCGGCTGGCCAGGTCGGGGTTGAACCACGCCCGGATCCGGAGGTCGACGCCCGCGGGGACCGGTGCCCCGGCCCGGAGTCGCCGGGTGGTGAAGTCGCGGATGATCCGGAGGGCGTTGCCTTGCGCCACGGTGGCGGTGTTGGAGTTGCTGCCATCCACCAGCACCTGGACGGAGGCGCCCCCACTCGCCAGGTCCCCGGCAAAGCCCGGCGGGATCTGGAGCCCCACGATCACATCGCCGCGGTGCAGCGCGCGGGTCATGGCGTCCGGGTCCCGGGACCGGGCCTCGACCCGGAAATACCCGGAGGCGGTGAGCGCGTCCACGAGGAGCCGCGACTCGGCGGTCCGGTCGTGGTCCACGACGAACATCGGCGTGTCCCGGATGTCGGTGTTCACCGCGTACCCGAAGATCACCAGCTGGATCACGGGTGCGATGAAGACGATCCGACCCATGCGGGGGTCCCGGAAGATCTGCCGCAGCTCCTTGGCGATCATGCGACGGATCCGGGTCCAGCCCCCGCCCCTCACGCGACCTCCTTCCGGAAGACCCGGGCGGCCAGGGCGAGGCCCGCGACGGCGAAGACGATCATGAAGACCGACTGGATCCAGAGGACGTCGGGTCCCACGCCCTTGAGCATGATGCCCCGGGCCACGACCACGTAATAGCGGGCGGGCACCAGGTACGTGACGCCCTGGAGCACCCCGGGCATGGCCTCGATCTCGAAGAGGAACCCGCTCAGGAGCATGGCGGGGAGCAGCGTCGTGATGAGGGCGACCTGCGTGGCCAGGAACTGGCTCTTCGCCGCGGCGCTGATCAGCATCCCGAGGCCGAGCGCGCCCACGAGGAAGAGGAACGTCTGGGCGAAGAAGACCACCACCGGGCCCCGGAACGGCACGCCGAAGACCAGGAGCCCGGCCACCACGATGAGGGCCACGTCGATCAGCCCGATGGCCACGTACGGCATCAGCTTGCCGATGAGGATCTCGAGCTTCGTGGCGGGTGTCGAGGCCAGCTGCTCCATGGTGCCCCGCTCCCACTCCCGGGCGATGGTCAGCGCCGTGAGCATGGCCGCGATGGTCATCATGATCACGGCGATGAGCCCCGGTACGATCATGTTCCGGCTCTCGAGCGTGGGGTTGTACCACGTCCGGAGCTCCGTCGTGAGCGGGGCCTGGAGCGTCCGGCCCTTCAGGATCGCGTCCCGGGACCAGCGGTCGACGATGGCGTCGGCGTAGTTGAACGCGATGGTCGCACTGTTGGCGTCGGCGCCGTCGAGCAGCAGCTGAACCGGGGCGGTCCGGCCCGACGCCAGGTCTTCGGAGAAGCGGGGCGGGATCACCAGCACCGACGCGGCGTTCCCGCGGCCGACGGCAGCGTCCACTGCGGCGTAGGTCTCGAGCCGCTCCACGATCGTGAAGTAGCCGCTGGCGGTGAACGCCTCCACCAGCGACCGGCTCCGGGCCGTCCGGTCCTGGTCCAGGACCACCAGGTCCAGGTCGTTCACGTCCCAGGTGATGGCGTAGCCGAAGACCAGGAGCATCAGGACCGGCAGTACGAACGCGAGCGTCATGCTCCGGGGATCCCGCCGCAGCTGGATCCACTCCTTCCGGGCCATGGCGGTCAGGCGTGTCCAGCTCATCATCCCTCCCGCGCCCCGCCCTCGCGGCGGACCAGCGCCACGAAGACGTCCTCCAGCGAGGGCGACGCCCGATCCAGGGACTGCGGCTCGAGACCCTCCGCCTCCAGCGCCGAGCGGATCCCGCCCTCGTCCTCCCGCTCCGTCAGCACGTGGAGCGTGCGTCCGAACATGGCGGCCTCCAGCACGTCGTCCGCTCCCTGGAGCGCCGCCACGGCCCGCGCCGGCTCGGCCACTGTCACCCGATAGAGCGGCAGCTCCACGGACGCCCGGAGCGAGGCGGGCGCGTCCAGCGCGATCAGCTCGCCCCGGTTCATCAGGGCCAGCCGGTGGCAGTACTCGGCCTCCTCCATGTAGTGGGTGCTGACCAGGACCGTGGTCCCTGCGGCGGCCAGCTCGTCGATCAGGTCCCAGAACCGGCGCCGGGCCAGCGGGTCGACCCCCGATGTCGGCTCGTCCAGGAACAGGATCGGCGGCTCGTGGAGGACCGCGCACCCCAGCGCCAGGCGCTGCTTCCAGCCCAGCGGCAGCTCGGCGGTGAGGCGATCGGCCCGATCCTCGAGCCCCGCCATCCCGAGGATCCACGACCGGCGCGCGTCGTACCGGTCGCCGGTCACCCCGTAGAGCCCGGCGAAGAGCTCGATGTTCTCGCCGACCGTCAGGTCCAGGTAGAGCGAGAACCGCTGGGACATGTACCCGATCCGCTGCCGCAGCTCCGGGCCGTGGGACGCGACGTCCAGCCCGGCCACCTCCGCCGTGCCCGACGTAGGGGCCAGCAGCCCTATGAGCATCTTAATCGTGGTGGTCTTGCCGGCGCCGTTCGGGCCCAGGAACCCGAAGATCTCGCCTTCCGCCACGTCGAAGCTCACCGCGTCCACGGCTGTGAAGTCGCCGAACCGCCGGGTCAGCTCCCGGGCCCGGATCGCCCGGCTCACGGACTGGCCCCGTCCACGTCGCGGGGCCCGTGGCGGCTCCCGTAGCCCGCCCCGGCCGACCCCGCGCCGGCGTCGGCCACCCGCTCGATGAAGACGTCCTCGAGCGACGGGTCCACCCGCTCCACCCCCTCCACGGCGATACCGGCCGTCTCCAGCTCCCGGCGCACTTCCTCCGTCTTGGCGGCCGGGTTTACGACGACGTGGACCGTCTCACCGAACAGGGTGGCCCGGCGGACCACGCCGCTCTCCCGGAGCGCGTCCCGGGCCGCCCGGGGGTCGTCGGCACGGACCTCCAGCACCCGGCCGGGCATGGACGCCTGCAGCGTGGCCGGCGCGTCCAGGGCGAGGACCTCGCCCTGGTGCAGGAAGGCGACTCGGTCGCAGCGCTCCGCCTCGTCCAGGTACGCCGTCGACACCACTACGGTCACACCCTCCGCGACCATCTCGTGGAGGATCAGCCAGAGGTCCCGTCGACTGATGGGGTCCACGCCGAACGTGGGCTCGTCCAGGAGCAGTACCTCCGGACGGTGGATGAGCGCGCAGGAGAGCGACAGCTTCTGCTTCATCCCGCCCGACAGGTTCCCGGCCAGGCGGTCCTCGAACTGGCCGAGGCTGCTGAAAACGTAGAGCCGCTCCAGCCGCCCCGGCCGCTCGGATCGCGGCACCCGGTAGAGGTCTGCGTAGAAGTCCAGGTTCTCCCGGACGGTGAGGTCCTCGTACAGGCCGAACCGCTGCGCCATGTACGCGATGTGGGACCGGACGGCGTCCGGGTCCTCGGACACCGAGTGGCCGGCGACCGTGGCATCGCCGTCCGACGGTGGGAGGACCCCGGCCAGCATCCGGAGTGTCGTCGTCTTGCCGGCGCCATCGGGGCCCACCAGGCCGAAGAGCTCGCCGGCACCGACGTCGAACGTGACATCGGACACGGCCGTCAGCGGGCCGAACCGACGGGTGAGCCCCCGGGCCTCGATGGCGGCCATCAGCCGTCGCCGGTTCCGCTCGCCCCATCCGCCCCGGAGCCGGCCACCAGCCGGACATCGGCGGGGGTGCCCGGCTTCAGGACGTACTCGGGGTCGCCGGTGATCTCGACCCGGATCGCGTAGACCAGCTTCACCCGGTCCTCGCGGGTCTGCACGTTCCG
>JAWVYT010000181.1:0-5456 GCA_033722595.1 Longimicrobiales bacterium | reverse complement strand
TCGCCCACCGGCTGGCCGTCCTCCACGGCGGCCTCGAAGACCCAGCCCGCAGCGTGCTCACGGAGCCGTCGGTCGAAACCCCGGTCGCCTGTGGTCGGACGCAAACGCGTCGAGTCCGGATGGACCTCCCCCTCCGGCGTGACGAAGACCCAGACCTCGATCTCCTTGCCACGCACCTCGGCCGGTCGGTCGGTCGGCGGCAGGATCAGGCCTCTGGGACGCGGCGGGACGGCTCGGAACCGCCCTTCCGACTCGGTGCCCCCGTCGCCCAGGCCTTCTCCGTCGGCGAGACCGGGGCCCTCCGCCGGCCCCTCCGTCCCCGGCGGCGCCACCTCATCGGCCAGCGCGATGGCCGGGATCTCCTCCTGCGCGAGCTCCGGCTCCGGTGGCGTGACCTCCACCACGTCCGGTGTCGGATCCGGGATCGGGGGCGGCGGCTCCAGCGGAGGCGTCGGCGAGGTCAGCTGGACCGCCGCCATCCCACCACCCGGTGCAGCACGAACGTCCCCCATCCGCTCACCGGCCGCCGCGAAGGGAAGCACCGGCAGCGACCGTCCGGAAAAGACCAGGAAGAGCGCCGCGTGGGCCAGGACGGAGATCGCCATGCCCCACGCCACGGCGCGGGCATACCGTCGGTCCTGGACCTCGCTGCGTTCCTTCATGGGCGTGCCCTCGAAAGGTCCACCCGCCACTACGTCGAGAGGGGTCTGACGGGTTCAAGGTAATCATACGCCCGAGGCCGACCTACCGTTCCTGCCGGATGACGGCGGCAGCGGAAATCGAATACTGGTGGCGGCCGACGAACGCAGCCGAAAGCCGCTATCCGCAGGTGGCCGCGACAGGGTCCCGGATGAAGTCGATGGAGACCCGATTGAAGACCTCCGGGCGATCCACGTTGCAGACGTGTCCCGCCCGCTCCACGACGGCCAGGACGGACCGACCGTGGCTGTCGGCCAGACGACGAGCCGCCGGGAGGAACATGTGATCCTCCTCACCCATGAGATAGAGCGTCGGGATGTCCGTCTCGCGCTCCGCGAAGAGCCGGAGGATCGGCTTCAGCTCCATCGTCATCCGGAACCAGCGAAGGAACTCCTTGCGGGCCAGCTTCTGGGCCTCCCGAACGAAGAGCAGTCGGCTCTCCTTGTGCCGTTCCCGGGGCATGATGATCCACGCGAAGAGACGATACAGCCACATGAACGGCACCACTCGCTTCAGGGCGTTGCCCAGAGCCACGAGGATCCGGGACCGGATGTTCAGACGCACGACCGCACCACCCAGCACCAGTGACGCGACCCGGTCCGGCGCGATCTCGGCGATGGTGCGGGCGATCAGCGATCCCAGCGAGATGCCCACGAAATGCGCCCGTTCGATGCCCAGATGGTCCAGAACGTCTACCACTTCACGACTGATCGACTCGAACGTGTACGGCTTGTGCTCACGACCGTCCCGCAGCCGTGCAGACCCGCCATGGCCGCGGAGGTCCACCAGGAGGAGGTTGAACTCCTCACGGTAGGCCCTGAGCTGACGGAACCACACGGACGAGCTCCCGCCCGCGCCGTGCACCAGCACGACCCAGTCCCGATCCTCGCCGTTTACGTACGTCTTGTGGTGAAGCATGACGGCGCAAAGATAGCGTGCGCGGGGCGATCGGGTGAACCCCGGGCTGCCCTTCAGCGATCCAGGTGTCGCAGGAAGGCCCGGACGGCGGGCGTGTCCCAGCGGGCGGCCCCCCGATGGACCAGCACCACCCGGCCCCCAGGATCGATGACGTAGGTGGTCGGGACGGCCTCCAGGCCGAAAGAAGCCGGCATCCGCTGGTCCTCCACCGCCGCCGGGAGCTCGTAGCCGTACCGACCCAGAAAACGGCGGACCGTCGCCGGCCGCTCCGGCGACACCAGGAGGAACGCCACATCGGTATCGGCCAGGGACCCGGCGAGACGCTCCAGACTCGCCAGCTCCCGCACGCACGGGGCGCACCAGGTGGCCCACACGTTCAGGACCAGCACCCGCCCCCGATACCGGTCCAGGCGGAAGGGGGCCCCGTCCAGGTCCAGCAGCGTCCACGTGTAGTCCGCCGACGCCACGGCCACGGCGGTCCGGTCCGACGATGGCTCGACGGCCGGGGCCGCCTGGCCACACAGGCCGGACGGGAGCCCCGCGATCGCCGCCGACAGGACCAACGCGAGTGTCCCGCGGCGCCCCGTGCCCGCCCACCCGCCGGCAGCGCCCTCCATCAACGCCCCCGGGCCACCCGGACGCCCAGAACGAGCTGCCGGCCCACGATCGGCCCCCACACGTAGTTGGTGTCGAAGGCCTCTCCGAAGGGGTCGTCCGGCGCGATCAGGGGACTGGCCTGGGCCATGTCCCCCACGTTCTTCACCGTGGCGTAGGCCGAGACCCCCGCGGCCGGCTCCCACGTTGCCTGGAGATTGTGGACCGTGTACACCGGCGACCGGGTCGGCCGGGTGAACGGCTCCGGATAGCTGGGCATTCGCATCGGCCCGGTGAGCGACCCGGTCCAGTCCACGGTCACGGGCCCCGGGAAGGTGTACGAGATCGACCAGACGCCACGGTACTCCGGCGCGAAGAGCTCCCGCTCCGGGCCCGCGCCCTCGTCCGTGTGCACGTCCTGGAACGTGATGCCGGCCGTGTAGCGCAGCGGGATCCGCAGGAAGTTCTGGTTCAGCGAGAGGGACACGCCCCGACTCACGGAGTGTCCATCCAGATTCCGGTACACGATGAGGTTGGGGTCGGTCTCGTAATCCGGTCGGATCCGGTTCCCGAACCGGGTGTGGAACAGGTCCAGGTCGATCATCATGGGGTTCGGGCCCATCTCGATGACCTGGTTCACGTTCAGCGACAGACTCACCGAGCGCTCCGGCGCCAGCGCCTCCTCGATCACCACACGACGGGCCCCCGTCAGCGCGGCATGGTCCTCGGTGAAGAGGTTCACCACCCGGAAACCCGTGCCGGCGTTCGCCCGCAGCGTGGTCGCCTCCAGCGGCTGCCACTTGGCGCTCAGCCTGGGAGAGAGGATCAGGCCGTGATCGCCGTGGTGATCGGCGCGCACACCGCCCAGCACCGTCCACCGGTCCGTGGCCCGCCACTCGTCCTCCACGAAGAGACCGGGGATCAGCCGGCGCTCCGCCGTGGCCGTGGCCGGCGTGTCGTCGTCGTACGCACGGGCCCGGAGCGTCAGACCCGTCAGCCACTGATGGGCTCCGGCCCCGCCGCTCCACACGAGCCGGCCGAACCCGATCTGTTGGTCGGCCAGGTAGCGCTGGTCGCCGTAGTAGGACTCCTGGTCGTGGTACGCGTACGACGCGTCCAAGCGCACGCCCTCCACCGGGAGCCGCCACCGCCCCATGAGCTCCACCCGGCTCGTACGGATGAACTCGCCGTACACCCGGCTGCTGCCGACGTCGTCCCTCGTCCACGACGCGACACCGCCGAACCGCTCCTCCCGGTACGCCTTCACGGTCAGCCCGCCAACCGGCCGACCTTCCCTGCGCAGCTCGCCCTTGCCGAAGAGGGAGACCCGCGTGGTGAGGGGGAGGTCGCTGAAGCCGTCGCCGTTCTCGTCCACGAACCGGTCGCCGTGGAGCACCGCGCCGCTCAGCAGACCGCTCGCCCCATCGCCGTCGGCCGTCGCGGCGAAACGGACCGTCGCCTCACCAAGACTGGTCCGTGACGCGTCCAGCGACCACCGGGGCGCGAACCGCGGATCCTTCGTGATGACGTTCACCACACCCCCCAGCGCCTCCGTGCCGTACAGCGTGGACTGGGGGCCCTTGAGGATCTCCAGCTGCTCGATCAGCGACGGATCGATCCCGTTCAGACCGTACACCGACGCCAGAGCGCCCATGATGGGCATGCCGTCGATCAGGACTGCCGTGTACGGGCCGTCCATACCATTGATCCGGATGCTGTTCGTGTAGCAGACGGCGCAATCGACCTGCTCGTACAGCCCGTTCACGTACCGGATCGACTCCGCCAGACTGCTGGCCGCGCTGCGCTGGAGGTACCGCCCCGAAACCACGTCCACCTTCACCGGCGAAGCGCTCACCCGCGTCTCACGCATGGTCCCCGTCACCACCACCGGATCCAGCTCCATGGCCCGCGGCTCCAGCTCAAAATCGATCCGGACCGTCTCCCCGGACCCGACCTCGGCCGACGACTGGGCCGTGGCGTAGCCGAGAAACGTCACCCGAATCACCGCGGCCCCGGCCGCGACCTGGAGCCGGTACCGGCCCCGGTCGTCCGTCAACGTTCGAGGCCCGTCCACGGCCCGGACCTCCGCCCCGACCGCGACGCCGTCAGAGGTCCGGACCTCGCCCACGACCGTGCCCGTCTGCGCCGGGAGGAGGGCCGGCATCGCGGCCAGCGCCAGCGCGGAGGCGAGTCTGGTTTTCATGTGCCCTCAAATCTTTTTTAGTCTTCCCTAACTTTCCTAGCATGACATCGCACCCACCCGGCTGTCAATGCTCACGGTTCGCGAACGGCCCGCGTGCCCCACAGGCCGCTCCCTCTGGGTGGCCTGGGTAGGGAAGCACCAAACCGGGGCCCATCGACCAGCGGCGCCTAGGGGTCTGTTCGCGGGTATTGTTGGTGACCCATCGAGACGTCCCCGCCGGTCATCCGCAAACCGTACGTGGACAACAGGTTAGCGCCGCCCTCGGGCTCGTCCTCATCGCCTCGACCAACAGTACCTGCGAACAGCACGCGAGGGATCGGCGCGCCTCTCGGTTGCCGGCACCGTGCCCCGGGGGGCCTTGACGGCTGGCTCCATCTAATATAGGGTAGGGGGGTATCCTAAAGGGAGACGGAGATGACGGCCTCCGAGATGCACGGCCACGGCGCCCTCGCTCACGAGCCGGAGACCCGGGACCGGGTCTCGGCCCGCCTCAAGCGGATCGAGGGGCAAGTCCGGGGCCTCCAGAAGATGGTGGACGAGGGACGGTACTGCCCCGACATCATGACCCAGATCGCGTCTGTCCACGCGGCCCTGCGTGGCGTGGGCAAGGTCCTCATGCGGAGCCATCTGCAGCACTGCGTCACCGACGCCCTCCGGGGTGGTAGCCCGGTGGAGGCCGAGAAGACGTACGACGAGGTGATGGACCTCATGTACCGGCACGTCCGCGAGTGACCTCGCGGTCTGGCACGGGATCCGTAGTCGGAGTCGGACGGGATCGGACGTTCGGAATGGGACTGGACGCGGGATAGAGAATGAGCGACGGAACGGTCACAAAGGCACGGCCCCCGGAGGGTCCGGACACGGGACGCGGTCAGGTCGCCGGGGCGAAGGGCAAGCCTTTCGACCGGCTGGAGATCCCCGTGACGGGGATGACGTGCGCCGCCTGCGCGTCGAGGGTCCAGAAGGGGCTGTCGAAGTCGCCGGGTGTGCGGGACGCGGGGGTGAATTTCGCGACCGAGCGGGCCACGGTGGAGTCCGACCC
>JAWVYT010000180.1:0-5468 GCA_033722595.1 Longimicrobiales bacterium | reverse complement strand
CCCCGTAGTCCTCTTCCGACTGGTATCCCACGCACGGGGCCCTGCACCGGCCGATGTGGTAGTCGAGGCACGGCCGGCTGGGCGTCTCCTCCGGGAGGTCGTACCGGCAGCTCCGCACCGTATACGCCCGCTTGACGACTTCCAGCGCCTGACGCATGGCCCGCACCTCGGTGTACGGCCCGAAGTACTTCGAGCCGTCGTTCTCCACCCGCCGCGTGACGAACACCCTGGGGAACGGCTCCGGCACGGTGACCTTGATGTACGGGTACCGCTTGTCGTCCTTCAGCCGGATGTTGAACCGCGGCTGGTGGGTCTTGATCAGGTTGGACTCCAGGAGCAGCGCCTCGGCCTCGCTCCCGACCACGATCGTGTCGACATCCGCGGCCCGACGGAGCATCTCCCGGTTCTTGATCGATGTCGCGGGGTCCTGGCTGAGGTGACCCCGGACGCGGCTCCGGAGCGACTTGGCCTTCCCGATATACAGGATCTCGCCCCCGGCGTCCTTGAACATGTAGACGCCCGGTCGGCTCGGCAGGGTCTCCAGCTTCCGGTCCAGTGTGTCGGTCACGGATCTAGCGCGGTTCGGGTCCGCTGTCTTGTACCCCGCGCAAGGGTGTCGTTCCAGCGCAGCGGTCGCGGTCGACCCCGGTCACCGAGGCGGCCCACGACGTCCGAGCCGCCGGCGGAACCGATCCACGAACGCCCGGCCCTCCTCGAGGCCCAGGAGGCGGGTGAGACCCAGGTAGACCCCGCCGAACGCGCCCAGGACCAGCGCGGCCGTGGCCACGTTGCCCAACTCCACGACGAACGCGATCCCACGGCCCGCCGCGGCCGCGACCACGGCCGCCGCCAGCATCCGGGCCACGTCCCCCATCGGCGGCCGCACCTCCCCCACCGTGCGAACCAGGCGACGACGGAGCAGCCACCACTCCAGCCAGGCCGCCAGCCCGGCGGCGCCGGTCAGCCCCACGGGCCCGAGCGTCTCCCCCCCGATCGGCTGGATCTCCCACACGCCGAACCCGTACGGCCCGAACGAGAACGCCGGGATCTCCAGCGGGCCCACGGCGGCCCCGCTGAACGAGACGCGGCCGAACTGCACCATCAGGAGCACGCCGAGGAGCGCGGAGAGCGTGACCCGGAGCGCCGCCACCTTCGCCGGCGTCTTCGTGTCGTGAAGGGCGAAGAACGCCGACGAGAAGACGCGGGTGCCCGTGGAGGCGAACAGACCGACGCTGTACGCCGCCAGGATGAACCACGTGACCAGCGTGTCGCTCCGGGTGAACTCGCCTCGCTCGTAGACGGCGGCGACCACCACGTCGCCCACCGCCCAGAACGCGAGCAGCGACGGGATCACGTAGAACGCGACCTGCCCGAGCCCCCGGTTCACCCGCTCCCGGATCCGGTCCGCGCTGGCCCGCTCCCGGGACAGCTCCGGCAGCTCGGCCGCCGCCACCGCCATCCCGAACAGGCTGATCGGCAGGAAGTAGAGCGTCTGCGCGTACGTCAGTGTCGCCACGGCCCCGACTCCCAGCAGCGACGCCAGGAAGATGTCGATGTACCCGCTGATCTGGACCACGCCCCGGCCGGCGATGGCGGGCCCGGCGTTACGCACCGTCTCCCGCACCCCTTCCAGCTTCGTCGCCCACCGGATGCGGAGCCCTCGACCGACCCGGATCACCCACGGCAGCTGGAACCCGAACTGGAGCCCGCCCCCCAGCAGCGCTGCCCACGCCAGCACCACGGCCATGGAGGACGGCGATCGCCCCGGGCCGAAGACGATGAACGCGCCGATCATGGCGGCGTTCCAGAAGACCGGCGCGACGTACGGGATGAAGAACTTCCGGTGGCTGTTCAACACCCCCAGCGACCATGCGGAGAGGACCAGCACACCGGCCATCGGGAAGATGATCCGCACCAGCCGGACCGTCAGGTCGTACCGGGGGCCGCCGATGTAGCCGGGAGTGAAGACCGAGACCAGGACCGGAGCGGCCAGGATCCCGATCAGCGTGAGCGCGCCGGCCACCGCCACGAGGAGCGCGAAGATGGCGCCGGCCACCCGACCCGCTTCCTCCTCGCGACCCTCCTCGAGCAGCTCCGAGTAGACGGGGATGAACGAGGCGCTCAGCGTACCCTCGCCCAGCAGGTTCTGGAGCACGTTCGGCAGCCGGAGCGCCGTGCGGAAGCTGTCCGCGGCGAACGACGTCCCGAGGTACTTCCCCATGAACGCCTCCCGCACCACCGCCGCGGCGCGGCTCAGCAGGATGCCCGCCGCCACCCACTGGGCGGAGCGGGCGGAGCCTCCCCTCCCCTCAGCCACCGTCTTCGCTGGACGGCAGCGATCGGGCGTCCGCCCCGCCCGGACGCTCCTCCAGCAGTCGACTCACGAACTCGGTCTGCTCCCGCAGCCGCTCCAGCTCCTGGGACAGCCGGTCGACCTCGGCTTCCAGCGCCTGCAGCCGGGCGTGGTCCGGACCGCCCCCTTCGATCCGGCGGGCGAGGGCCCGGCCGAGACGCGAATCGAGGATCACCGCCGTCAACGGGATCAGCAGGACCAGGATCAGGAAGATGCTCCACATCATGGGGCCATCATAGAGGTCGCCGCTTCCCTCCGGCAACCGCTAGCCGCAGTCGACGCCGTCCCACCCCGAGGCGTCATGCCCCAGCTCGACCTCCATCCGCTCCAGGATCGCAGGGATCAGGTCCGGGCCGTACCGCGCGAGGTATTGGTGCACGTTCAGGACCCGCTCCTGCGGCTTCCCCTCCGGCGCCAGGTTGGCCGCCACCTTCTCGATCTGCTCGAGCTCCGTCTCCTCGTTCAGCTTCACGTGATGACGGATCTTCTTCTCCACGTCCGAGATCGCCTTGAACCCCTCGTTCCGGGCACTGAAGATCGGGCCCTTCAATGTCGGGTCGATCGATTCCGCCGCCTCGTACAGCTCCTGGTAGCCCTCCTGGATCGACTGCCGCAGCCGGCTCACCGCCTCCTGCACCGCCTCCGGGACGTCCTCACGGACCACCTCGGAGACCACCTCGTGCACCGGACGCGTCAGGAAATCGTCCTCCCGCAGCCCGAACTTGTCCAGCACCTTCCGCACCTTCCCCTCGATCAGCGTCACCCCGAACCGGGGGAAGACCAGCGGCATGCCTACGCCGTGCGCCTCGAACAGGCACCCCGTCTGCGCCAGGTACCGCGTCTCCCCCGGCCCGCCCACGTACGCCAGCGTCGGGAACACCGCGCTCTCCACCACCGGCCGCAGCACCACGTTCGCCGAGAACCGCTCCGGGCACTCCTCGTAGACCGACCAGAGCTCGTCGTCGCTCAGCTCCCGCTTCGACGCCCGCAGCACCCACGCCCCGTTTTCCCGCAGCAGGCGCTCGCGGCCGTGCTCCGCGTCCTCGTAGAAGACGTTCACGGCGCCGGGCAGGATCGGGACCTGCGCCTCGTAGCCCAGCGCCTCCAGCCGCTCCGTCTGACGCCGCAGCGCCGCCTCGTGGGCCTCCGCGTTCTCCAGCTCCCGGCGGATCACCGACTGGTCCAGTCGCCGCACCACCGGGTCCTGGGCGTCCACGATCCCGACCGGCAGCCCGTCCAGCAGCCCGCCCATGGTCTCCGCGAACGCGTCGGCCACGGTCCCGTCCCGATACGCCGCCTCCAGCCGCTCCATGATAGCGGGCCTAAAGTCTGATGGAGGAAGGATATCGTGCAGCTCACTTAATGCAGTTTCTGCGGCGCCGACCACGGGGCGCGCGCCCATGGAGCGGTGCGAGTCGGGGTCGCCCTCGAGCTCCAGACGGTGGAGCTCGTTGGCCGAGTCCAGGAGATAGGTATGGTTCGCCTCATCCCAGTCGTGGTCGTCGGACGCGACCCAGAACAGCGGCATGACGGGGGCGTCGAGCAGCGTCTCGAGGCGTCGGGCCAGGGCCACGGCACTGAGCGTCTTGTGGACGGAGTAGAGCGGTCCTCCGAAGAGACCCGGCTGCTGGCCGGTGGTGACGAAGAAGCCGTCACCGGAGGCGATGCGGTCCAGTGTCTCGGCGGCGGTTTCGCCAACGGGGCGTACGGCCTCGGCCATGGCCTGGAGGCGGTCGGGGTCGAAGCGGCTGCGGACCTCGTCGGCCTTGGCCCGGTAGGCGTCGGGGTCGTAGGGGTGGCCGCGGAAGAACGGGGCGAGGGCGTCGTGGCCTTCGACGTAGTCGTCGACGAGATCGTTCCCTCCTACGGGGCGGACCCTGATCTCGAGATTGATGTCCACGCTCGCCTCCCCTCGCTCAGCCTTTGTGATACGGCTCCCGCCGGACGATGGTCCCGGCCCGATACAGCTGTTCCGCCAGCACGAGTCGGGCCAGGTCGTGGGGCAGCGTCATGGAGGAGAGGCTGAGCCGGCGTTGGGCCTCCCGGACGAACCGGGGGTGGAGGCCGTAGGCGCCGCCGATGACGAAGGTCGCGCCCTCGCTGCCCCGGACGGCCAGCTGGTTGAGGTACCGGGCCAGGTCGCGGGACGACCAGTGCTTGCCCGTGCGGGTCAGCGCCACGACCTCGCTGCGGTCGGGCGTCGCGGCGGTCAGTCGGTCGGCCTCGGCCGCCATGACATCGTCCACGGCTCGGTTCTTCGTGGCCTTCTCGGGGTCGACGGTCCTGGCCTCGAGCTTCCAGTACCGTGCTGCCCGCTCCTCGTAGTCCTGGATCGCGGGGCCCAGGAGGCGGCCGGGGGAGCCGACGGCCAGGACCGTGACGGTCACGGGTAGATGCCGCGCATCCGGTGGACGGCGGCCACGCGGTCGATGGCGAGCATGTAGGACGCGGTCCGAAGGTTCACGTCGTGCTGGCGGCCGTAGTCCAGGACCTCGTGGAACGAGCGGACCATGACCTCACTGAGCCGCTCGTTGACGAGCTGCTCGCTCCAGAAGTACCCCTCCCTGTTCTGGACCCACTCGAAGTAGCTCACGGTCACGCCGCCGGCGTTGGCCAGGATGTCCGGGATCACGAAGACGCCCTTGTCCTCGAGAATGGCGTCGGCCGGTGCCGTGGTGGGCCCGTTGGCGCCCTCGGCCACGATCCTGGCCTTGATGTTGCCGGCGTTCTTCTTCGTGATGACGTTCTCGAGCGCGGCCGGCACGAGCACATCCACATCGAGCTCCAGCAGCTCCTCGTTGGTGATGGCCTCCCCGTGGGGGAAACCCTCGAGGAACCGGTTCTCGGCGATCCACTTGATCGCCTCGTCGATGTAGATCCCGTTGGGGTTGTACACGCCGCCGGTCATGTCACTGATGGCGACCACGGTGAGCCCCTCCTCCTCCAGGAGCTTGGCGGCCACTGACCCGACGTTGCCGAAGCCCTGGACGGCCACGGTGCTCCCGTGCCCCGGGATCCCGAGCTCGCGGAGCGCCTCCCGGACCACGATCTTCACGCCCCGACCCGTGGCCTCCCTGCGGCCCTTGGAGCCGCCCATCTGGATCGGCTTCCCGGT
>JAWVYT010000179.1:0-5534 GCA_033722595.1 Longimicrobiales bacterium | reverse complement strand
CGGTCCTCCAGCTGCCGGAAGATCCGCCGCAGACGGTCACGCATCCGCATCGTATCCGTACCCGGGGGAGGGATGCTGCCGATCCAAAGATGCGCCGCCCGACGGCCGAAAGCCAGCATCGGGATCCACCGCCCTGCGGCCTGGACCCACCACCCCGCCGCATCCTATGCTTTGCGTTGCAAAGTACTTGACAGGAATGACCCAGAGCGCCAGGTTGCCCCCATGGATCGACCGAACGCACCAGTAACCCGAGCGCCGGACCGGGACCCGGTCCGGCAGGACACCCGGACGCGGACCGGCGCGGACAACCACGTCGCGCTCCACGAGCGGGCGGCCGACGACCTCCGCTACATCCGGGAGACCATGGAGCGGGCGACATCGTTCACGGCCATCAGCGGGGTGGGCTACGTGCTCATCGGCTTCACGGCCATCGGAGCCGCGTGGCTGGCGTCGCTCCAGGCGACGCCCGAGGGCTGGCTCACCGTATGGCTCCTGGAGCTGGTCGTGGCCGGTGTCATCGCCGTGGGCATGAGCGCCCGCAAGGCCCGGACGCAGGGCGAGCGAATGCGGTCGTACGCCGGCCGGAAGCTTGTGCTGGCCTTCGCCCCGCCGATGGTGGTAGGCGGGCTGCTCACGGCCGCCGCGTACCTGGCGGCGGACTACCAGCTGATCCCCGGCATCTGGCTGGCGCTGTACGGCACGGGTGTCATGACGGGTGGCGCGTACAGTGTACGGGTCATCCCCCTCATGGGTGCGGCCTTCATCGCCCTCTCCGCGATCGCGCTGCTCACGCCGGTCTCCGGCGATCTGCTCCTCGCCTTCGGGCTGGGCGGGCTGCACATCGTGCTCGGCGGGATCATCTGGAGGCGGTACGGTGGCTGAGGCCAAGCGCGACGAGGACGCGATGGAGCTCCCCGCCGGACTGGTCGGCGTCGAGGGGCTGGCCGAGTCCCGCGATCTCGACCGGCTGATCCACGAGCGTGTACGACTCGGCATCGTCAGCGCCCTGGCCGTGAACGAGAAGCTCTCGTTCAACGAGCTCAAGGCGCTCCTCGACGTCACCGACGGCAACCTGAGCGCCCACGCCCGCAAGCTCGAGGACGCCGGCTACCTGCTGTGCGAGAAGGGCTACCGCGACCGCGTGCCCCTTACCGAGTACCGGCTCACCGCGGCCGGACGGGCCGCCCTCGAAGACTACCTGGAGCACATGGAAGCGTTGATCCGGGCCGTCCGGGAATAGCCCCGGCCCCCGGGCGGGACCTCCGACCCTCGCCGGAATCCGGCTCGTCGCGCTGACTTTGCGAAACAAAGAGCTATGAACCACAACAAGATCCACGTCGGCATCATCATGGACGGCAACGGCCGCTGGGCCCGACGCCGCGGTCTGCCACGCCCGGCCGGACACGCGGCCGGCGCGAAGTCGGCCCGCGCAGTGGTGGAGGCCGCCGCCGAGTCGGGCCGGATCGACTGGCTGACCCTGTACGCCTTCTCCTCGGACAACTGGCAGCGTCCCGCGGAGGAGGTGGACGCGCTGATGGGTCTGTTCCACG
The DNA here is from genome assembly GCA_033722595.1 of Longimicrobiales bacterium. GTDB lineage: Bacteria > Gemmatimonadota > Gemmatimonadetes > Longimicrobiales > RSA9 > JAWVYT01. The sequence continues at coordinate 3,984 of JAWVYT010000179.1, read as the reverse complement.
ACTACCTGCGTCGAGAGACGCCGCGCTGCGTGGAGAACGGGATCCGACTCCGGGTGGTGGGTCGGCGGGACCGCCTCTCGCTGTCGCTGGTAGAGCGCATCGAGGCCTCGGAGAAGGCCACGGCCGGGGGGCGTCGCATGACGCTCCGTCTCGCCGTGGACTACTCGGCCCGGGACCTGATCGTGAAGGCGGCGGAGCGCGGCGACCCCGACCTGTGCCGGGAGCGGTTCAGCGAGCTGCTCGGCGAGGCCATGGGCTGCGGGGAGCCGACGAAGGACGTGGACCTGCTGATCCGCACGGGCGGCGAGCAGCGTCTCAGCGATTTCATGTTGTGGGAGTGCGCGTACGCCGAGCTGTACTTCACGCGGGTGCTGTGGCCGGATTTCGGTGCGGCCCAGCTGAGGGAAGCTCTTGCGGACTACGGGCGACGGGAGCGTCGCTTCGGGCGGGTCCTCAGAGAGGCGGTTTGAGACCGTGGAAAGAACGGAGAAACACGTGAGCGAACAGCGTGGGACCATGGCGGCGGCGCTGCTGGGGGCGGGGCTGCTTCTGGGGATCGCGGCCGATCAGCTGCTGTGGCTGGGACCGCTGGGCCCCGGCATGACCCTCTGGATGGCGCTCCTCGGGAGCGCGGCGGTGCTGCTGACCGGGCGGGCGGGATGGCCGTGGCACCGGGACGTGATCGTCTGGTCGGCGGTCGCGGTCCTGGCCGTGGCGGGGACGATGTGGCGTGCCTCGCCGGTCCTGAACCTCCTCTTCCTGGCGACGGCGGTCGCAGCCGCGTCGTGCGCGCTGCTGGCGGCCCGTGGGAAGCGGCTGGGCGAGACCGCGGTACTCGACCACGTGTGGGGGTTCGTCCTCGCGCCGTGGTTCGCGGTCACGGGCTCGGTGTCGCTGCTGACCCGGGCCCGGCTCCCGGGTCGCTGGGCGAGCGATCGTGCGGCCGGCGTGGGACGCGGCGTGCTGCTGGGGATCCCGCCGGTGCTGGTCTTCGGCGCCCTCTTCGCATCCGCCGACCCCGCCTTCGGGCGAGTGGTGGACGGACTGGTCCCCAACGTCGCGGAGCTCCCGGAGCACGTCGCCGTCGCGGGCTTCTTCGCCTGGGTCGCCGCCGGTCTCCTGGCCGGCCTGCTCCCGGGTCGGTCCGAGAACCCGCTGGCGGTGGCTCGGCCGCCGCGCCTGGGGGTCGAGGTGACGACGGTGCTCGGCCTCGTGGCGGTCGTGTTCACCGCGTTCATCGCCGTCCAGTTCTCGTATCTCTTCGGAGGGACCGCAGCCATCGAGGGCGCCACCGGCCTGACGGTGGCCGAGTACGCCCGTCGCGGGTTCTTCGAGCTCCTGGCCGTGGCCGGGCTGGTCACCGTCCTCCTCCTGGTCGCGGACGCCGCATCGCCCGAGGACGCCGGCCGTCGCGGGTTCCGGCTGCTGGCCGGGCTGCTCGTGGGTCTGGTCATGCTGGTCATCGCATCGGCCGGGCTCCGGCTCGGGCTCTACATCGACCAGTTCGGCCTCACCACCGCGCGACTCTACGCCGCGGCGGCCATGACGTGGATCGCCATCACGCTCGTCCTCTTCGGAGTAACGGTGCTTCGGGACCGCCCGCGCCGCTTCGCGTCGGGCGCGCTGCTGGCGGGTCTCGCGATGGTCGCGGCCCTGACGCTCCTGAACCCCGACGCGGCGGTCGCCCGCACCAACCTGGCCCGTGCGACGGCCGCGGCCGAGGACCCGGCGGTCCAGCCGATGCTCGACGCCGGCTACCTGGCGCATCTCAGTGCCGACGCGGTCCCCGTCGTGCTCCCGGCGGTGCTCTTCGACCGGGCCCATCGGCTCATGGGGGACATGGAGCGGTGCGGTCTGGCCGCGGGGCTGATCAAGCGATGGGCCCCGGCATCCCTGGGGCCGGAGGACCGGGACTGGCGCCGGTGGAACGCCGCGGAGGCCGGGGCCCGGGTCCAGGTCGAGGGGGCACTGCCGGAGCTCAGGGAGATCGCGGCCGACTGCTAGCGCCTGCGCGACGGCCCGCACGACCGCCCGTTGCATCCGGCGGCCACCGCCGACACCTTCCCGGACATGGCGAAATCACAGCGGTTCCGGAAGTTCCGAAAGAGCAGCAAGACCTGGGACGCACCGGTCCTCCCGTTGATCCTCGGCATCATCGGGGGTCTGTTGGCGGCGTTCACCGTGTCCGAGCTCGAGGACACGGCCCGGGGGATGGCGGCGTTCGCGCACGAGGACTCGCTGGCCACGCTCTGGGCGTTCCTCTTCGGGTTCTTCGCGGTCGGGGTCACGATCCTGGCCATCCAGAAGGTCACGCTCCGGACGGTCCAGGAGCTGCGGGCCTACATCAACGTCCGCCCCCTCATCGGCGACCGGCTGCTCGGCGCCGACCTGTGGGCCATGGACGCCGTCTTCGCCGAGAACCTGGCCACGCTGCTGAACCAGGAGCCGGAACACGTCGTGGAGCTGGGCTCCGGCCATTCGTCGGTGCTCATCGCCGCCCGGCTGGATTTCCTGAACCACGGTCACCTGGTCTCGGTCGACCACCTCGAGCGGTTCGCCGACCGGACCCGTCGCTGGATCGAGGCCCGGGGCGTCGCCGACCGGGCTACGGTGGTGCACGCGCCGCTGGAGGACCACCAGATCGAGGGCCAGAGCTACTCGTGGTACTCGATGGACGTACTGGAGCGGCACCTGCCCGACCGTATCGACATGCTCGTGGTCGACGGACCACCCGCCAAGCTCGGCACCGACATGCGGTGGCCCGCCGTCCCGCTCCTGCTCGACCGCCTCGCCGATGACGCCGTCATTATCCTCGACGACGGCGACCGCGGCGAGGAGACCCGGATCGCGTATTCCTGGCAGGAGATGCTCGGCGGCAGCATCCGGTACCTGCCGGGCGGAAAAGGCGGCTGGCTGCTCCGCCGGGACGGCTGAGCGAGCCGCGGGAAGACGACATGAAGCGCTATCGGACGGTCATCTTCGACTGCGACTCGACGCTGTCGGCGCTCGAAGGGATCGAGACCCTGGCAGTGGATGTTCGGGCCGAGGTCGAGAAGCTCACCGCCTCGGCGATGGCCGGCGAGGTTGCCCTCGAAGAGGTCTACGGCCGGCGCCTCGAGCTGATCCGCCCGCACCGCGACGATGTGGTCTCGCTGGTCCCCCGATACGTCGAGGGCCTCGTCGACGACGCCGAGGCCGCCATCGCCGCGCTCCGTTCCGTGGGCGTCGATGTCCGGATCCTGTCGGGGGGACTGCTCCCGGCCGTGGCGGGTCTGGCCGAGCACCTCGGGCTGGACGCCGGTGCCGTGGCCGCCGTCCCCGTCTCCTTCCACGAGGACGGCACGTTCGCCGGGTTCGAGAACGCTGGACCGGCCCGGGGCGGCGGGAAGGCCGAGGTCATACGGGAGTGGAAGGCCGGCGGGCTGCCGGAGCCCATCATGCTCGTGGGCGACGGGGCCACGGACCTGGAGGCCGCCGACGACGTGGAGCTCTTCGTGGCCTATGCCGGCGTGGTCGCGCGACCCGAGGTGGTGGCTGCGGCCCCGGTCGTGATCCGGTCCCGGTCGCTGGCCCCGATCGTACCCCTTGCCCTCGGGCGCGAGCGGCCCGACGATGACCGGGGCGCCGCCGTCTATCGGCGGGGCATGGAGCTCATAGACCAGGGGATGGTGGAGTGGAGATAACGCAAGACAGGGAGTTCGGCCGTTTCTTCCTCCCCGGGCCGACGGAGGTCCGGTGGGAGGTTCTCGAAGCGATGCTCGGCCCGATGGTGGGCCACCGGACCGCCGAGGCGGAGGCCCTCATGGACCGGATCCAGCCGGGGCTCCAGCACACGTTCCGGACCCGTCGACCGGTCTACGTCGCTCCGTCGAGCGGGACGGGGATGATGGAGATGGCCGTACGCAACGCCGCCCGGGAGCGCGTCCTCAGCCTGGTGAACGGCGCCTTCAGCGAGCGGTTCGCCCGCATCGGCGAGGCGAACGG
>JAWVYT010000178.1:0-5547 GCA_033722595.1 Longimicrobiales bacterium | reverse complement strand
GTCGATGTCCCCGAGGTCGAACCCGGAGGGAAGGTCCGGGGTCGGGATGGTGTCGGGAGCGCTCAGCGGGTCCGGCGTGCCCATGGACCTCCACCGGCGGTGGAACGGCGAGTACACGGAGTAGAACGAGTCGTCGCCGGTACGGACCGTGCCCGGGCTATGGATGTACGCGCCGTCGTGCCAGCGGACCCCGACGCCGGCGCCGCGCACGGCGGCCCGCGTCTCGGTATCGCGATGTACGCCGTACGGCGTGTAGCTGGCGATGGCGTGGACGGTCTCCACGGACCCCAGCGCATCGATGAGGCCGACCAGCTCCCGTGCGGGCTGTCCGGACCGGACTATGAGCCGGCCGCCCCGGTCCTCGTACGACGCCCGGAGCGCGCGCACGTTCTGCTCGAAGAGCGCCCGGCGGCGGGGCGATGTGTCGTCCAGGATGTTGGGGTCCAGGACCACCACGCCCAGAGTTGCACCCGTGCTCGCGGCGGCGGCGAGCGCCGGGTGATCATGAGTGCGCAGATCGCCCCGATGCCAGACCAGCTGCATGCAGCCTCCCGTGGGTAGAGTCGTCCACGCCTCCTGCACCGCGCGTGCCGCCCGGCGCACGACGACCGCGGGCGAGCGTGCGGGCAGGTGGACGACGGCGCGGTGCCTCCGTAGCTTGGCGGGCATGGAACGGACGGGCAGGACGGGCTGGGTCGAGATCATCAGCGGCGTGATGTTCAGCGGCAAGTCGGAGGAGCTGATGCGGCGAGTCCGACGCGCGACGCTGGCGAAGAAGCGGGTCCAGGTGTTCAAGTCGCAGCTGGACGACCGCTACGGGATCCAGGAGGTGATCTCGCACGACGAAGGTCGTCTTCCGGCACAGATGGTCTCATCGTCCTCGGAGCTGGCGGAGGAGGTCGAGTCCGACACGGAGGTCGTGGCGATCGACGAGGTCCAGTTCCTGGACGCCGGCGTGGTGCGTGTGGTGAATGCGCTGGCGGATCGGGGCGTGCGGGTGATCGCCGCCGGGACGGACATGGACTTTCGGGGTCTGCCGTTCGGCCCCATAGGCCCGCTGCTGGCGGTGGCGGAGAAGATCGACAAGCTCACGGCGATCTGCGTGAAGTGCGGTGAGCTGGCGACCCGGAACCAGCGGCTCATCAACGGGGAGCCGGCGCCGGCGGAGGGCCCCACGATCCAGGTGGGCGGGCTGGAGTCGTACGAGGCCCGGTGTCGGGCGTGCCACGTCGTGCCGCCGGTGGGCGGGCAGACATCCCTCCTGGACTGAGCCAGCCGGCGGGGACGGCCGGGCCTACTCCTCGGTTTCCGCCTCGAGCAGGGCCTCGATCTTCCTGCGCAGTCCTCCGGGTGGTGCCGGCTGGCCCCTGGCGGCGCGGTGGAGGGCGTCACGGAACTCCGTCGTGAACTTCACATCGGGGTAGCAGGCGTTGCACACCTCCACGTGACGCCGGACCTCGTCGGCGGACTCGGGCTCGAGCTCGCCGTCGAGGTACTCGTACAGCCGCTCCAGCGCTTCTCTGCAGCTGATGGGCGTCGTCATCTCTTCCCTTCCGTGAGGAATCCGCTCTCGACGGCGTACTCGTAGAGCGCCTTCTGCAGCATCTTGCGACCCCGGAAGAGCCGGCTCTTCACGGTGCCGAGCGGGACGTCGAGGATCTCGGACACCTCCTGGTACGACATGCCCTGGAGGTCGCTCAGCACCACCGCCTCCCGGAACTCGTCGGGCAGGGCATCGATGGCCTCGAGGATCTCGTCGTCGACCAGGCCGCGGAAGAAATCGCCTTCCGGGTCGTAGTCGGCCCTCCCGGTGAAGATCGGCGACTCGTATACGCGGTCATCGGCATCCGACTCCGTCCGGGCCGCCCGGGTCACGAGCTCGTCCCGACGCGTGTCCCGCTCTCGACCCCTGAGGAACGCATTCCTGCATATGGTGAACAGCCAGCTCTTGGCGTTGGTTCCCAGCGTGTACTGGTCCCAGGCCCTGTAGGCCCGCAGGAACGTCTCCTGGACCAGGTCCTCGGCCGCTCCCGGCGACCCCGTGAGCCGGAGCGCGAACCGGTACACCGCCTCCAGGTGGGGCAGCGCCTCCCGCTCGAACGTTTCCGTCTTCGGCGCCGTCACGGCCCGGCGTCGTTCCAGCTCTGCAGGATCTCCCGGAACTCGTCGGCCATGGTCGGGTGGTGGTGTCGGGTGGCCGCCTCGATGCCACGGCGGTAGGCGTCTCGCGCGTCGTCGTCTCGACCCAGGCGGCGGAGCGCCTCACCCAGGCGGCCCCAGGCGTTCCCCTCGTCCTCGGCCTGCTCGAGGTATCGCTCCAGCTGCTCGACGGCCTCCTGCCAGCGGCCAGCCTTCTCGTACTCCAGCGCGAGGCCGAAGCGCAGCCGGGCGTCGTCGGGGTGCCGGTCCAGCATGCGCTGGAGGTTCTCAATGCGTGGGTTGGTCATGGGCCGGAGAAAGCTGACTGTGGAAGTGACGGCGGGCAAGGGGCCGCCCTGGAGGTCAGCCGTCGTCAAGCAGGGCTTGGAAGTCCCTCCGGTCCCGGAGCGGGTCCCAGACGGGATCGAGCTGAACCGAAGCCGGGGCCACGGGCGAGGGGTGACTCAACAGCCACCGCAGGTTCTCGACGGCTTCTTCGTGCCGCCCGGTCATCGCCTGTACGATGGCGACTTCCTCGACCCGCACGGCCCCGCGCCACGCTTCCCGCTCCGGCGGCAGCCGGTCGAGCGCCTCGGTCACCAGCTCCAACGCCTCTGCGTCCTGGCCCAGACCGGCCAGCGCGATGGCCAGGGCACCCATGAGCCGGACGTCCTGGGGCGCCCGCTCCCGGAGTGTCTCGAGCAGCTGCCGGGCCGTGTCCATGGCGGCCGCAGCGGCCGAGGGGCGGCCGGCGAATCGGTGGATCATGCCGCGAACGAGGGCGGCCGGTCGGACCAGGAACTGGCTCTCCGTGTCGGAGTCAATGCCCGCGAGGGCGGAGTCGAAGTCGCCCAGTGCGGAATGCGCCTCGACGCGCACGAGTCCCGGGCGGTGCTCGCCCGTAGCCAGTCCGGTCGGGACCGAATCGAGCGTGGCGAGGGCGGCGGCCGGATCGCCGTAGCCGCGGAGCCGGATCTTCGCCTTCAGCGTCCACGCGTCGCTGACGTTCATCCCCACGTCGGCGGCCTTCTGTACGGCGGCAATCGCTTCGTCGAAGCGGCGAGTGAGCCAGTAGGTCTCCGCCAGGTTCCACCAGCTGCCCCAGAACCTCGGGTCCAGCTCGATCCCGGCGCGATAGGAGCGGATGGCCTCGTCGAACCGTCCGGCCCGGCGATACACCGAGCCCCGGGTCAGCGGGATCTCGGGGTTGCTCGGCAGCGCCTCCATGGCGATCTCGAGCTCGCGCAGCGCGTCGTCGTACGCCAGGTGTCCCCAGTAGTGGAAGCGGGCCAGGGCGAAGTGGCCTTCCGGGAGCCCCGGGTCGAGGGATAGTGCCCGATCGATATGGTGCCGGGCCCGTTCGAGCCGCTCGTCCGAGTGGTCGTAGTGGAACCAGTAGTACTGTGTGTGGGCCATCCCCAGCTGGGCGTGGGCGATGGCGAACTCCGGGTCCGCACCGATCGCCCGCTCGTAGAGCCGGATCGCCTCCGCCAGACTCGCCTGGCCGTAGCTCTCCAGGTGGGCGTCGCGGGCCCGGAGGAAGTCGTCGTACGCTGTCGCGCTCGTCGTAGGCCTGGCCGTGAGGCGGCTCCGCGTCCCCTCGGTCAGCTCCGCCTTGAGGGCCTCGGCCACGTTCTCGGCGATGGACGCCTGGACGGCGAACACATCGGTCCCCGCCGCGTCGTAGGTGTCCGCCCACAGCTGCTCGCCCGACCGCGGCGCCACCAGCGCGACGGAGACCCGACTCCGCTCCCCGGACCGCCGCACGCTGCCGACCAGGAGGTAGCTCACGTCGAGCGCCTCGGCGATCTCGGGCAGCGGCCGCTCGTCGGCGCCGAACCCCATGACCGAAGCCCGCGCAAGGGTCCGGATGTCCGGGATCCGGAAGAGCCGCGTGATGATCTCCTCGTGGATCCCGTCGGTGAAGTACTCGTCGTCGGGGTCGGGGCTCATGTTCTCCAGCGGGAGGACGGCGATGGAGCGCTCCCGGTCCGGGGCCTCTGCGCCGGGACTCAGGACCGACGCCGTGACCGCCACCAGCCCGGCGAAGACGAACGCGAAGACCCCGGCCGCGATGGCTCGGCGCCAGGTCAGGAGGCGATCCAGCCGGGAGAGCTCGCCGGCGCCGGACGGCGCACGGGGCGAGCCGGCCTCGGCCGGGGCGTCGGTGGGGCCCGCGGCCACCTCCGTGGTGGACGTTTCCGGGAGCCGGTCCGATCCCTCCTGGTCCGTCCGTCCGGAATCGCCGCCGATCCCTTCCTGGACGAACGCGGTGGCCAGGACCACGGGCAGCCCCACAATGAACAGCCCAACGGCGATGCCCGGGAACCACCCCGGGAGGACACCGCCCTCCGTCAGGCCCAGGATCACCTCGTACGCGAGCCATGCGCCCACACCGTAGATGCCCAGCACCTGCCACAGGGAGCGGCGGTGGATCTCACGGATGAGCTGGGTCAGACGGGACATGGGGGACGCCGGATACCGGATCTCGGGTTCGGACCGCCCGAAAGATGGCCCCTGCGCGCGTGCAGGAGCAACCCTTTCCGGTCGGTCTCCCCCTGCCTACTCGAAGATGTACGCGATGGCCTCGGCCGCCTGCTCGAGCGTCTCCACCGTCACCGCCGCGAACGCGTCGAGATCCTTCAGGGCGTGCAGGTGCTCCAGGTCTCGGACCAGTATCACGGGGATGTCCAGGGCGCCCGCGGCTCCCGTGTCCGCGGCCGTGTTCCACTGCTTGTACTGCGGCCCGAAGTACGAGACGCACAGGTCCGCGCCCGCCATCTGGACCCGCCGCCGCAGGTTGTTCACCTGGCCGCCGAGCAGGTCCCGGTACCGCTGGCTCGGCTGCTCCCCGAGGATGTCCTCGCCGATGTCGTCCGACCGCTCGTGGACCTCCTGTGGGCCCACGAACGTGAGCTCCGCCGGGATGTCCATCCCGTCCAGGTGTGCCCGGAGCTCGTCGCGCCAGTCGCTGTGGATCTCGCCCGCCAGGTAGATCGTCAGATGGTCCATTTCGAAGTTCGAGATTCGAGGTTCGAAGTTCGGGGCACGCGGCCGGAGCGCGCTCGTGGTCCTCCCGTCCGGCCTCGTCGCCGAGCGGCGTTCCACTGCCCGGCTGTTGGGGCTACGTCTTTCGTGCCAGGCGGCGGGTCGGCGGAAGGGGTGGATGCAAGAACCCCCGCCTCCGGGCGAACCCGTCGACGGGGGCCTTGTGGACTGGCGAGTGCGACTCGTCCGGTTCGGTCGGCTCACCACCCTTCGGCGGCTCGCCTGAGTCACTCTCTTTTCCCTCTGCCACGCGACATGCGGCATCAGGCGCCCCCGGCCAGGGGCATCGGCTGCGGCCAGTTACCTCGCAGCCGGCTCACTCGGGTTCCGAACCTCCCGGCGAGCAGCTCCACGAAAGCC
>JAWVYT010000177.1:0-5552 GCA_033722595.1 Longimicrobiales bacterium | reverse complement strand
TTGCCGATGACCCACCCCTCCCGGAGGAACATGATCACGCCCAGGATAGTCAGCAGCGTGGGCGTGAAGACCCCGCCGAACGTACCCAAACCCCGGCCGGGGCGGGCGAGCCCCAGCACCTCGCGCGGTGATCGGCTCTTCTTCGATGGCATCACAGTCTCCAGTCGGGTCCAGAAAAGCTATTTGCCGGGGCCCCGGAACGCATCCGGAGGACCGCTAGGACCGGACGACCTCGTGCTCGAGGCCCACGCCCCGGTCCCGGAGCGCGGCGACGACGCGGTCCAGGGCGCCGTCCGCGGCGGCGACCCGCTCCGGGGGCGAGACCCCGGGCTCCCGGTAGCCCCCGTCCAGGACCAGCCGGGCGATGGCCGTGGCCGTGTACCCCGTGGTCCGGGCCATGGACGACACGCCGGTCTCGGGGTCGTACCGGTCCAGGAGCCGGTAGACGTGACGGACCGGGCCTTCGGCGTCCGCACCCTCGACGACGACCCGCATGACCGTCAGGTCCGCCTCGTCCGGGCCGTAGGCCCAGGCGTCGCTCAGGAGTCGGGCGGAGACCGACAGGGGCGCGATGGGCCGGCCGTCCACGTCCACGGGGTCGCTGGAGAGGAACCCGGAGTCCCGGAGCAGCCGGACCCGGTCGGCGTGGCCCGGCCATCGGAGCGTCTTCTCCACGAGTTCCGGCGTCACGCTGGTCCGGAGCAGCGTGCGCAGCCCGTCCGTGTTGAAGGCCTCCATCTCGCCCACACCCTCGACCTCGACCCTCTCGAGCTCGCTCAGCGCCGGGAGCGTCACGGTCTCGCCATCGCGACGGAGCCGGGCCGGACGCGTGTACTCGGCGATCACGTCGATGGGGCTGAACGGGGCCCTGTACCTCCACGGGGGCTCGGGGTCCGCGGGGATGCCTCCCACCAGGCACTCGAAGCGGTGCACCGCCCGGAGCCGATGCTCCCAGTGACCGAGGATGAGGTTGCTGAGGCCGGGCGCGACGCCCGCATCGACGACGGCGACGACGCCCCGTCGTCGGGCCTCCGCATCCAGGGTGAACGCATCCTCCTCGAAGAAGGAGATGTCCACGATGTCGACGCCGGCGGCCAGCACGCCACGGACCGTTCGGTACCCCATGGGGCCGGGGACGGCGCCGATGACCAGGTCGTGGCCCTGGACCCGACGCCCGAGCTGCTCCGGGTCCGACAGGTCCACGTGGACGCCACGGACGGGCCGCGGTCCCATCTCCAGCCGGGCCAGGGCCGCGGGATCGGCATCGGCGGCCGCGACGTCGAGGCCGTCGGCGGCCAGGTCCCGGGCCATGGCCGCGCCCACGCGGCCGGCCCCCAGAACGATGACGGATGCCATGCGTACGCTCTCCAGCGTTGGGTTCGGGGCGAACTTACGCCGACCCGGGCCCCGGGAGAAAGCCGGGCGACGGGATCGAGGGAATACTCCTACACGGATTTCGGGGATTTCCCCCGACAACTTCCAGCGTTCCTCCCACAGCGGTCGGGGCTGGTGTGGCCTAGCTTCGTCGGCATAGCCCCGAACCCCCCTCCGACCATTCCGCCACCCAGGGAGGAAGCATGATCGTACCGAGTCATGCCGAGGAGGTCGCGTACACGGATCCCGACCGTCGCGATTTCGTCAAGAGCATGTGCGTCATGGCCGCCGCCGCAGTCGGGCTGCCCGCCACCGCCGCGGACGCCTTCGCCCAGGCCGTCGCCCGGAAGAGGCCGCCGGTCATCTGGCTGTCCGGGCAGGAGTGCACCGGCTGCACCGAGTCGCTGCTGCGGACCAGCCACCCGGGTCTGGGCACGCTGGTACTGGACCTGATCTCCCTCGACTACCACGAGGCGCTGAGCGCGGCTGCCGGCCACCAGGCGGAGGAGGCGAAGCGGGCGTCCATGGAGGAGAACGCGGGGCAGTACGTGCTGGTCATCGAGGGTGCGATCCCGACGAAGGACGGGGGGATCTACTGCAAGATCGCGGGGCAGACCATGGTGGACGCGGTCCACGAGGCCGCGGAGAACGCCGGCGCGATCATCGCCATCGGGTCGTGCGCCTCCTGGGGCGGGATCCCGTCCGCGGACCCGAACCCGACGGGGGCGACGGGCGCGCCGGGCGTGCTCCAGGACTACACGGTGGTGACGATCCCGGGCTGCCCGGCGAATCCGTACAACTTCCTGGGCACGGTCCTCCAGTACGCGACGTTCGGCACGCTGCCGGCGCTGGACGAGCTGGGGCGGCCGGTCTTCGCCTACGGTCGGACGATCCACGAGGACTGCCCGCGACGGGCTCACTTCGACGCCGGTCGGTTCGTGGAGACCTTCGGGGATGAGGGCCACCAGCAGGGCTGGTGCCTCTACAAGATGGGGTGCAAGGGGCCGGAGACGTACAACAACTGCTCGACCCAGGGCTTCGGTGAGGTCGGCGGCGCCTGGCCGGTGGGCACGGGGCACCCGTGCTTCGGCTGCTCGGAGTACGGCGTGGCGTTCAACAAGCCGCTGTTCGAGACGGCGGAGGTGCTGCGGCTCACGCCGTCGGCGTCGTTCCCGGAGATCCACCCGGAGCAGGGTCCGGCGATCAGCCCCTGGGCCACGGGGATCGCGGGCGCGGTCGGCGGGCTGGCGATCGGTGGCGCCGCCATGGCGAGCCGCCAGCTCGGGCAGTACGACCCGAAGATGGAGGAAGTGAAGCCCGAGTCCGGATCCGGATCGGGCGGGGGAGAGGAGGCGTGAGATGGGGGTCGATCGCAGGACGGCGCTGAAGACGCTGGCTGCGGCCGGCGCCGCCGTCGCGGGGACGCCCCGTCGGGCCGAGGCCCGTGAGCCGCGGCAGCCGCCCGCAGACGCCGTGGGGCTCCTCTATGACGCGACCCGCTGCATCGGCTGCAAGGCGTGCGTGGTGGCGTGCTACGAGGCGAACTTCGACGAGCCGATGCCGGGCGAGATGTACTACGACCCCGAGGACCTGAGCGCCACGTGCCGGAACGTGATCAAGGAGCACGTGGACGGGGACGAGCAGTCGTTCATGAAGATGCAGTGCATGCACTGCATCGACCCGGGCTGCATCAGCGCGTGCATGCTCGGGGCGCTGGACAAGCGGGAGTACGGGATCGTGACGTGGGACGCGGACAAGTGCGTGGGCTGCCGGTACTGCCAGGTGGCCTGCGCATTCAACGTTCCGAAGTTCGAGTGGGAGGACGCGACGCCCGAGATCATCAAGTGCTACCTCTGCAACCACCGGCTCGCGGAAGGGCTGGAGCCGGCCTGCTCGGATGTGTGTCCCACGGACGCCGTGATCTTCGGGCCGCGTGATCAGCTGCTGGCGGACGCGCACCAGCGGATCGAGGAGAACCCGAACCGCTACGAGCCGAAGGTCTACGGCGAGACCGATGGCGGCGGGACCCAGAACCTGTACCTGACGGCGGCGGGGATCCCGTTCACCGACCTCGGGCTGCCGGACCTCGGGGACCGGAGCACGGCCCACACGTCGGAGACGGTCCAGCACACGATCTACAAGGGCTTCGCGGCGCCGGTGATCCTGTACGGGGTCCTGGGCGCGGTGGTGTGGAAGACGCACCGTCAGCACGAGATCGAGGAGGACGTGGAGACGGAGGTGGAGCGATGACACGCGTCGAACATTCGCCTCCGCGGCCCGTCGGCGGGGAGATCTGGACGAAGCCGTTCAAGGTGATGGCCGTGCTGTTCGCCATCGCCATCGGGCTCCTGATCTGGCGGTTCTTCGTGGGGCTCGGCCCGGTCACCGGGCTGAGCGACGGCTACCCCTGGGGGCTGTGGATCGCGTTCGAGGTGGTGGTCGGGACCGCGCTGGCCACGGGCGGCTACGCCGTGGCGATCCTCGTCTACATCATGAACAACGGGAAGTACCACCCGCTGGTGCGGCCCGCGCTCCTCACGAGCGCCCTGGGCTACACCATGGGCGTGATCGGGGTCGTCATCGACCTGGGGCGGTACTGGAACGTCCCCTGGATCCCGATCCGGTTCTGGGAGTGGAACCTGAACTCGGTCCTGCTCGAGGTCGCGCTGTGCATCGCGCTGTACGTGTTCGTGCTGTGGATCGAGGTCTCGCCGTTCCTGCTCCAGCGGTGGGAGAAGAGCGGGGAGAACGAGCGCCTGGCCCGCTTCTCACGGTGGGCGATCCCCCGGCTCAAGAAGGCCATGCCGTGGATCATCGCCCTGGGGCTGCTGCTGCCGACGATGCACCAGTCGTCGCTGGGGTCGCTCATGCTGCTGGCCGGCACGAAGATCCACCCGCTGTGGTACACGCCGATGCTCCCGCTCCTGTTCCTGCTCTCGTGCATCGCCATGGGCTACGCCGTGGTGGTCCTCGAGGGGATGACCACCCGGACGGCGTTCGGGCGGCTCCGGGAGACGCCCGTACAGGCGGGCCTCACGCGGGCGGCCGTCGTGGTGATGGCGCTGTTCGTGGTGGCCCGGCTGGCGGACATCGTGATCCGGGGCCACGTGGCCGACATGATCGCGCTGACCCCGATGAGCGCGCTCTTCTGGACGGAGATGGCGCTGTTCGTGGTGGCGCTCGTACTCCTGCTCCGGCGCAAGGAGCAGTACGACCGGGGCCACCTGTTCCGGGCGGCCGGGTTCATGGTCCTGGCTGGTACGCTCTACCGGTTCTCGACCTTCCTGATCGCGTTCAACCCGGGAGAGGGCTGGAGCTATTTCCCGGCGATCCCGGAGCTCCTGATCACGGTCGGCCTCACGGCCGGTGAGATCATGGCGTACATCTACATCGTGAAGCGGTTCCCCATCGTGGGCGGGGTGAAGCCGAAGGGCTGGCCGGCTACGGCGGCCCCGCAGACCCAGCCCGCCCCTGCCCACTCGTGAGGAGGAAAATATGGCAAGAGTCGTAGTCGACCCGATCACTCGCATCGAGGGCCACCTTCGCGTGGACGTGGAGGTCGACAACGGAGCCGTGACCAACGCCTGGTCGTCCGGCCAGATGTGGCGGGGGATCGAGCTGATCCTGGAGGGACGAGATCCCCGGGAGGCGTGGCTCTTCACCCAGCGGATCTGCGGGGTCTGCACCACCGTGCACGCGATCACGAGCGTCCGGGCGGTGGAGAACGCGCTGGGGCTGGAGATCCCGCCCAACGCGCAGTACATCCGGAATCTGATCCTGGTGGGGCACGCGCTGCACGACCACATCGTGCACTTCTACCACCTGTCGGCGCTGGACTGGGTGGACGTGACGCAGGCGCTGCAGGCGGACCCGGCGGCCACCGCACGACTGGCTCAGAGCATCTCCCCGTGGCACCGCAACAGCCGGCAGGAGTTCGAGCAGACGAAGGCGAAGGTCCAGGGGCTGGTGGACAGCGGCCAGCTGGGGATCTTCGCGAACGGGTACTGGGGGCACAGCGCCATGCACCTGAGCCCGGAGGTGAACCTGCTGGCGGTGAGCCACTACCTGCAGGCGCTGGAGTACCAGCGGAAGGCGAACCAGGTGGTCACGCTGCTGGGCAGCAAGACGCCGAACATCCAGAACCTGGCGGTCGGGGGTGTGGCCAACCACATCAACCT
>JAWVYT010000176.1:0-5553 GCA_033722595.1 Longimicrobiales bacterium | reverse complement strand
CCGATGAAGTTGTCGGCGTCGGCGCCGAAGCGGTCATCGCCGTGCCGGTGCAGCGCGGCGAGCTCGGCGCCGAGCCGGCGCCACGCGCCCGGTCCCCCGGACCCCGGCTCCAGCCACTCCAGCAGCAGCCACGGGGGGTCGCCGCTCGCGCTCCGGGCGACCACCGCGGGCACCCGGACCTCCCCGGCATCGGCCAGCTCCTGGAGGCCCCGGGCCTCGGCGCCCAGCAGCTCGGGCGGCAGGTCTGGCCCGCCCCACTTCAGGAAGTAGGAGCCGGCATCGGTTTCCAGCCGGGCCGTGGGGCTGATGCAGCCGCCGCCCACGGCGCGGGCGCCCGTGACCCCGACGGGCCGGGTCGGATCGGACAGGGCCCTCTCGACGGCTCGGCGGATGCGGTCTGGCGGTCCGGCGCCCATGGTTCCGCGTCAGAGGTCGTGGCGCTCGCGAAGGTGCTCCAGGAGCCCATGGGCGGAGCGCTCCACCAGGTCGTGGACGTCGTCGAAGCCCCGCGGGCCGCCGTAGTACGGGTCGGGGACCTCCAGGTCGCCGGCGGCCTCGGGGTCGAACTCACGGAAGAGGTGGACCGCCGGACCGTCGTCCCCGACCCCGACACGCTCCACGAGCCGCTCCACCGCCCGGAGGTTGTCGGCGTCCATGGCCACCAGGTAGTCGAACTCCTCGACGTCCGTCCCGGTGATCTGCCGACTGGTGCCCGTGACCTCCACACCCCGGCGGGCCGCGGTGGCGGTGGTGCGGGAGTCCGGCGGCTCGCCGTTGTGGTATCCCGATGTCCCGGCGGAGTCGATCCGGAACCGGCTTTCGACCCCCTCCTCGGTGGCCACCTGCCGGAAGACCGCCGCGGCGAGGGGCGACCGGCAGATGTTGCCGAGGCAGACGAACAGGACGGAGATCGGTTCGGTCACGTGCGCAGCACCCCTTGGGCTCGGTGAGCGGTCGCGTGTCGTCCATGCAAGAAGGGGGCGAGCGGCCGATCGCCGCCCACCCCCTCCAAAGCCCGCTCCGGCCGTGTGCTAGCGCTGGCGGATTCGGATGCTCCCGTTCACCGTAGACAGCCGGAGCTCGGGACCCCCATCGCCGATCGTTCCACGCAGGCTGCGCGGGTCGACCTTGCCGGAGACCAGGATCGCGAAGTCGCTGTCGATGGTCCCGTTGACCGTGCTGGCCCGGAAGTCCGCGTTCAGACCGTCCGGGATCTCCAGGGTGATGCTGCCGTTCACCGTCTCGAACCGCACGTCGTCGCGGAGTCGGCTGGTGCCGAGGACGGCGGTGATACCACCGTTCACGGTATTGGCCTCGGCGAGCCCGGCTGTCCGGATGTCCACGTCGCCGTTCACGGTCGAGGCCCTGACATCCGCCTGGAGCCCTTCGACCTCCATGGCGCCGTTCACCGTGTGCCCGTGGAACCGGACGCGCGTCGGGACCCGGACCGTGAAGTCCACCCGCACGTCGTTGCGCTCCACGTTGTTGTGCCCGCCTCCGGGCCGGCACTCGTTCTCGCGACGGGCGTCCCTCGGCGTGGGGTAGACGGCACAGAGGGTCACGCCCTCGTCGTGCTCCACGACCTCGATCCGGACACTCTCGGGGTCATCCCGGTCGCCGTACCGGCGCGCCGTGACCTCCACGACATCGCCGCTCGCGGGGACGGCCCGGACGTCCCCGTTCACGCCCCGGACCTCCAGGACCTGGTCCGCCCCAAGCCGGCCGCTCCATCGAAAGTCGGCGGACTGGGCCGCAGCGCCCCCGGCGAGGAGCGTCGTCAGTGTCAGAACAAGCAGTGTACGCATCGCGTCGAATCCTTTCCGCTCGGTCCGACGACCTCACGGCCGCCGGAGGTTGATCTCACCATTGAACGACTCGAGCTCGAGACGCGCCTGTCCCGAGCCGAGGATGAAGTCGAACTGCCGGTCCCGGGTCGTGCCCGTCAGGCGGATCGGGAAATACGACTCGAACTCGCCGTGGTAGGTCGACACGGAGACCGTGACGTCGGCGTCCTCCGCCACCGTGACCTCCATGTCCCCGTTGTGGGTGGAGAAGGCGTAGCGCCCGTCGCTTCGGATCGTGCCATCGTACTCGATGTCGCCGTTGACCGTGGTGGCCCGGATCCAGCCGGATCGGATCCCGCGGAGCGACACGTCGCCGTTCGTCGTTTCGGCGTACACCTCACCCTCTACGTCCTCGAGGATGATCTCCTCGTTCACCGAGCTCGCCTCCACCCTGCCCCGGGCTCCCCGTACATGGATCTCGCCCTGGATGCTCCGGACATCGATCCGGTCCCGGCCGCCTTCGACGCGGACGTCACCGGCCACGGTCTCGACGGCCACCGCCGCCTCGGTCCCCCGGACCTCGACGTCCACCTGGTTGCCCTCCACGCGGACCTCCATCCACCGCGGTGCCGTGATCCGGAGATCCGCCTCCTCGGGCCCGCCGTGCCGGGTCCCGGGCCGGATCCGCACGGCGGCGGCGGTACGCCGGGCATCCAGGTGCTGACGCGGGGAAAGGTCGCCGGTGACCCGGACCTCGTCCCGACCCCATACGTCGATCACGACCTCTCCCCGGAAGTTGCTCACCTCGAGCCGCGTTCCCGGCTCCACCGGGATCACCGTGTCGGCCTGCGGCGCGACCACGGTCAGGGCGGCGATCAATACGGTCGTATACATGCTCCGCTCTCTCTCAAGTCTCCGTTTGTGCAAGGACCGCGGCGCGACGGAGCAGGTCCGCCTTCCGCCGCATGGCGTCCACCAGGTGCTCGCTCAGGAATCCGCTGGAAGGGTCGGCAGCCAGCGCGGCCCGGGCCTCCGCGATGGCCCGGTCGATGATCGCCAGGTTCCGCTCCACGACCCGGATCGTCTCCGGGTCCAGCGCCTCGCGACGGGTGCGATACTCCGCCTCCAGCGCCGCGAGGGTCTCGTCGTAATCGACGAAGGCCGCGAACGTCGCCGACGATGCCGGCGCTACCGCCATCGCCGGGGGCGCGTCGGCCGGTCCCGGCACGGCCAGCCACACGGCACTGGCCGACAACAGCACCAGGGCGATCGCGGCCGCGGCGAGCTGCGGGACCGTCAGAACCACCCTGCGCCGGAACGGCACGACGCGGGCGCGGGACTCCTGCCCCTCCGCCTCACCGGCCCGTGGCGCCAGACGACGCTCGACCCCGGGCCAGAGGTCCCGATCGGGCGGAACATCGGCAAGACGCCCAGCCCCGGCGACCACGGCCCGCAGATCCTCCAGCGTCCGGGTGCACTCCGCACACCCAGCGAGGTGGGCCTCCACCGCCTCCCGCTCCACAGGCCCCAGCTCCCCATCGAGATAATCGGACAATCGCGCCGTTTCGTGCTCGCTCATGAATACCTATGCCGTCAAATGCTGTCGAAGCGCCATCCGCGCCTCATGGAGCTGGGACTTCGACGTTCCCGTCGAGATGCCCAGCATGTCGCCGATCTCCCGGTGCTTGTACCCCTCCACATCGTGGAGCACGAACACCTCCCTCGCCCGCGGCGGGAGCCGGTCGATCGCTCGATCCAGGTCCATCCGGGCGTCCGGCCGCTGCCGCGGTGACCGGGCCCGCTCCATCGCGATCTGGTCGTGTCGGAAGCGCTCCCGCCGCTTTCCCGCCTTCTCCCGCCGCGCCAGACAGACGTTGATGGCCAGGCGGTACAGCCACGTGCCGAAGGCCGACCGGCCGTGGAACAGCTCCAGCTTGTCCCAGGCCCGGACAAAGACGTCCTGCACGACGTCCTCCGCCAGCTCGGGACCGACCATCCGCCGGCACAGCGAGTGGATCCGCACCACATGGCGCCGGTACAGCCGCTCGAATGCACGCGTGTCGCCGGCGATCGCCAGCGCCACATCATCGGCATCCGTGGTCGAATGTCCCGGGTCCGCTGTCTTCATTCGTGCGAGCTCAGCCATTCCGTGGGGTGAGATAGCGCAGCCCGTGAAAGGGTTGGGTGAATGTACGCGGCCCGGGCGGGCCGCGGGTAGCGAGCGGCGGGACGCAAAAAAGCCCGCCCGCCATGATGGCGGACGGGCTCTCCCTCGCGGGCCGGCTTCGCCGTCAGTTCAGCAGCGGCTCGATCATCTCGGCGAAGCTGGTGCGCGCCCGGTGCAGACGGCTCTTCACCGTGCCCAGGTTCACACCGGTGATCTCCGCGATTTCCTCGTAGCTCTTCCCCTCGAGCTCACGGAGCCGGAAGACCAGCTGATGGTGCTCCGGCAGCTTCTCCACCGTCTTCTCCACCGCCTCTTCCAGGTACCGGTTGTTGTACATCTTGTCCGGCTTCATGGCCGAATCCTCGAACTGGAGCGGACGGTGGTCCGGCTCCCAGTGCGTGGTCAGCTTCTGGAAGAGCACGAGCGGGCTCCGCGAACGGTTCCGCAGCTCGTTCTTCGCCAGGTTCGAGCAGATCGTGTAGATCCACGTCGAGAACTTCTTCGACTGGTCGAACCGATGCAGATGCCGCGTGACCCGGACGAACGCTTCCTGCACCAGGTCCTCGGCACGATCGGGATCCCCCGTCTTGCGACGGATGAAGTGCACCAGCCGGTCCCGATACCGGTTGTACAGCTCGCTGAAGGCCAGCGGGTGGCCGTCCAGGTGGGCGGCCACGAGCTCGCTGTCCGTCATGTCCAGAATCGAAACCTTCTTCTCTTCAGACGTCGTAGCGGCCATTCACAACCCTCCGTAATCCTGCGCATCGAGGGAGCGCCCGACGCCGCGGACCCTCCCCGGTCATGTATGCAGGCCCGGTCCCACCCGCTGCGAAACCGGGCCTTCTTTCAATCGCCATTGAAATATACACCCCGGACACACCGTACACAAGGGGGTGTTTCGATCACCGTTGAAGTATACCAACCCGTTGCCCGGGAAGCAAATGGGCGCCGGGAGGCGAGTGGGAGGTCGCTGTCTACTCGACGTCGGGCTCCAGGGTCATCTGGAGGGTCCGGCCGTCGAGGCGTCGATCGCGACTGGCCACGGTGGCGACGTCCTCGAGGCGCTCTGCGACCTCATCGAGGACCCGCTGCCCGTTTTCGGGCCGGCGCATCTCTCGCCTGCGGAACCGGACGGTGATCCTGACGTGCTTGCCGTTCTTGAGGAACCTGCGAGCGTTCCGGACCTTGAAGTCCATGTCGTGGTCGTCGGTCTTGGGTCGGAACTTGACTTCCTTGAGCTCGTAGGTGTGCTGTTTCTTCTTGGCCTCCTTGGCGGCCTTCTGCTGCTCGTACTGGTATTTGCCCCAGTCCATGATCCTGACGACCGGGGGCCGCGCTCGGGGCGCCACTTCCACGAGGTCGAGGCCCGCTTCGGCGGCCTTCTCGCGCGCTTCGTCGAGGGGTACGATCCCGACCTGCTCTCCGTCCTGGTCAATGAGCCGGATCGGGCTGATCCGGATGTCCTCGTTCACACGGGTCTTGGTCTTTGCTATGAGGTCCTCCCCTGTGCGGTTTCGTGTGCGTCCTTCTGCGGGATGGTACTCATCCGTCAACCTCCGTGCCGTCGCACCGAGTCGCTCCCGCAATCGAGGCCGCCGTCCT
>JAWVYT010000175.1:0-5565 GCA_033722595.1 Longimicrobiales bacterium | reverse complement strand
GGGCCACACCCGTTCCCATCCCGAACACGGTCGTTAAGCCTCGCAGCGCGGATGGTACTGCTCGGGAGACCGAGTGGGAGAGTACGTCGTCACCGGCCTTGGCCTCAGACCGCCCCGATCGCCCTCCGGCGAGCCGGGGCGGTTCTGTTTGGGGACGGAGCCCCGCCCGCCGCCGCCCTCCAGAGGCAAGAGTGCAAGAATGCAAGAGTGCAAGAGGCAAGAGTGCAAGAGGCTAGACGGGGGAGGGGAGAAGGGGGCTGCGGGTGTCGTGGTGGGGCGGGGGGCCCTATAATCGCCGGATATGGCAGAAACACCGGAAGACAAGCGTTCATCAGGTGGAGACGCGGACCGCGGCGAGCCGGACGACGGGGTGTCGGAGCCCGCGGTTCCCGGGCTCGACGAGGAGGCGCTGGCGGCCATCCCGGAGCACCTGCTGGGGGAAGGTGACACGCGCGCGGGACTCGTGGCGCTGGTGGGTCGTCCGAACGTGGGCAAGTCGACGCTCATGAACGCGCTCATCGGTGAGAAGCTGAGCATCGTGACTCCGCGGGAGCAGACGACGCGGGAGCGGGTGCTGGGCATCCTCACGGAGGACGGCGGGCAGATGATCTTCGTGGACACGCCCGGCCTCCTCGAGCCACGCTATCTCCTGCACCGCAGCATGGTGGGGGAGGCGCTGGCCGCGCTGGAGGACGCGGACGTGGTCCTGCTCCTGCTGGACCCGACGCGGGACGACGTTCCGGCGGAGGACGATGTGCTGGAGAAGCTGCGGTCCCGGGGGCCGGCTCTCCACGTGGCCATCAACAAGGTGGACGCGGCGCGCCGGCGTGATGTGGAGGTGCTGGCGGAGTGGTCGCGGCGTGAGCTGGCGACGGATCCCCACCGGATCTCCGCGGAGGAGGGGACCGGACTGGACGCTCTGCGCGAGGAGCTGGCGGCGGCGCTGCCGAAGTCGCCGTTTCTGTATCCGGAGGAGGATCTCGCAGCGCAGCCGGTCCGCTTCTTCGTGGCCGAGCTGATCCGGGAGACCATCTTCGAGGAGTACGGCCAGGAGATCCCGTACTCGGCGGTGGTGGGGATCGAGGAGTACCGGGAGTCGGACGATCCGGTCTACATCCGGGCCACGATCTACGTGGAGCGGAGCAGCCAGAAGGGGATCCTGATCGGGAAGGGAGGCCGCGCCATCAAGCGCCTGGGTAGCCGGGCACGATCGAAGATCGAAGCATTTACGGGTGCTCGGGTGTATCTGGATCTGTGGGTCAAGCCGCTGCCCGGCTGGCGGAAGAACGCGGACGCGCTGAGGCGGCTCGGCTACCGCGTACCTGATCAAGACTGAGGAGGACCATGCTGGATGAGCGACTGCTGGAGATCCTGGTCTGTCCGAAGTGCAAGGGCGACCTGGAGCACCGCACGGATCCGGAGGAGCTGATCTGCACGACGTGCGCGCTGCGCTACGAAGTGAGGGACGGGATCCCGGTGATGCTGATCGACGAGGCCAGGCCGCTGGAGCGCGGCTCCTGACGTGAGGCGATCGAGGCCCACGGCCCGGGCATCGCGTCGGGTCCGCCTGGCGGCGGTGCCGGCGATCCTCTCCGTCGTGCTGGCGGTCCCGGCCGTCGCCCAGGAGGCCACCGGCGATCCCACCGGGACCGAGTGCTGCCTGCAGCTCCTGGTCCCGGTGGGCGCCCGGGCGAGCGCGCTGGGCGGGGCCATGACGGCCGTGACGGGCGCCGAAGCGGTCTTCCGCAACCCCGCGGGGCTGGCGGCGGTGGATGGGGGCCGGTTCCTCATCCATCACTCGGACGACACCACGGTGGACGTCCAGGTGGATGCCTTCTCGCTCCTGCTGAACCCGTACTCCAGCACGGTGGGTCTGTCGTATCAGCTGTTCGACCGGGGCGAGATCGAGACCCGGGATGGGTCGGGCCAGCTCACGGGCGAGCTGCGGCTCCGGGACCACCTCGTCGTGGCGTCCTTTGCCGTCCCACTGGGCGGAGGGCTCTCCGCCGGGCTGAACTACAAGGTGTTCCAGCAGCGGATCGACTGCACCGGCCTGTGCGGCAGCGAGGAGAACGTGGCCACGACGCAGGCCGCGGACATGGGGCTCCACTATCGTCCGACGTGGCACCCCGCGATCCAGTTCGGACTCGCCGTCGTGAACGCGGGTCTCTCCCTCCAGGTGGTGAACGTGGAGCAGTCGGACCGGTTCCCGGCCCGGATCCATGTGGGCGTGATGTACGACGTGCTCTCGGGGGCGGCCACGGACAGCCTGGTCGGCCTGCGCATCGCCGTGGACGCCGCGGATCAGCTGGCCGAGCCGGGATCGCCCGTCCCCTCGTTCGGGCTCGAGCTGGATGTCCAGAAGGCCGTGTTCGTTCGCGCGGGCTACACGCCGGGCGAGGGGCTGGGCACGGGCGCGGCCGTGGGCATCGAGCTGCGCTACGACCGGTTCGATATCGGGGTCTCCCGCTCGTTCTCGAACTCCCTGCTCGAGGCCGACGAGGAGCCGTTCCAGGTCTCTCTCGGCATCCATTTCTGAGGATGCGACGCCTGCCGCTCCTGCTGCTCCTCCTCTGGCCGGCCGCCGGACTCGGGCAGGATGGCGGACTCGGGCCGGAGGCCCGGCTCTCCGTCGACCCGACGGAAGCCGTTCACCGGCTCGGGTCCGCGCCTGCCGCGGGAGGAACGCCCGGGTGGCTGACCACGCCGGCCGGCGCGTTTGCCGCCTCCGTGGTGGCTCCGGGCGCGGGGCAGGCGGCGCTGGGGCTGCGTCGCGCGCTCCTCTACGGCGCCCTCGAGCTCGCGTTCTGGGGCGCGCACCTGGAGGCGGCGGCGGACTACCGGCGGCTGTCCACGGCGTACCGCGACCTTGCCTGGGAGGTGGCCCGGACGGCGACAGCGCCCGGACCTCGGGTCGACGGCACGTTCGGATACTACGAGACGCTGGGGCAGTACGTGCGGAGCGGTGCCTACGACACGGACCCAGGGGCCGCGGGGCTCCAACCCGAGGAGGATCCGTCCACGTACAACGGCACGGTCTGGGAGTTGGCCCGGGCCCTCTTCCTGCCGGGCGGCTCGGGCGATCCCGGGTCCGAGGAGTATGAGGCCGCGCTGGCCTACTACCGTGACCAGGCCGTGGGCCCGGCCTTCTTCTGGGACTGGTCGGGCGAGCTCCAGGCCATGGACCGGTACCGGGGAATCATGCGGGACGCAGACGCCGAGGCACGGCTCCGGTCCACGGCCCTTGGCCTGGTTCTCGCGAACCACATGGTCTCGGCGGTGGACGCCCTTCTGATCGCTCGACTGCGCGGCGACGCCGGAGTCCACCTCGAAAGCAGGATCCGCGGAGCGCCGTACGCGCTGCGCTGGAACGTGGGACTACGAATCTCTTTACGGAACGAATAATGGATTTCACCGCAGAAGCGGTCATACGTCACCTCCAGTCGGAGGCCCAGCATCCCCTCAAGACCAAGGAGCTCGCCAGGGCGCTCGATGTGAGCCAGGACGACTACTCCGAGTTCAAGGACTTCCTCGGCAAGCTCGTGGACGACGGGGTGCTCTACCGGGTCAAGGGACAGCGGTACGCCCTGCCCAGGAAGATCAACCTGGCCGTGGGTCCGCTCCAGACGATCCGGAGCGGGGCCGGGTTCGTGGTGACGGAGGAGGGCCCCGACGTGTTCATCTCCTCGGACGCCATGGGCTCCGCGCTGGACGGCGACCGGGTCGTGGCCCGAGTCGAGCGACGCCGGCGGGGCGACCGGCCGGAAGGGAGCGTCATCAAGATCCTCGAGCGGGCCCGGGAGACCGTGGTGGGGGTCTACCACCCCGCACGCAACTTCGGGTTCGTAGTGCCGGAGGATCAGAAGCTGACCAGCGATGTCTTCGTGCCGCCGGGCGAGGCGGGCGGGGCCGAGGACGGCGATGTGGTGGTCGTCCGGATCACCAGCTGGGGAGACCGGAAGCGGGGGCCGGCGGGGGAGGTCGAGAAGGTCCTGGGCAAGTTGAAGGACCCGGGCGTGGATGTGCTGGCGGTCGCTTACGGCCACGAGCTCCCGCTCGAGTTCCCGCCGGAGGTGGAGGACGCCGCCGCGCGCCTCCAGGAGCGCGGCATCCGGTCCGGGGACCTCGGGGAGCGCGTGGATCTGCGCGGACAGCTGATCTTCACCATCGACCCGCCCGACGCCCGCGACCACGACGACGCGCTCTCGATCCGGAAGGGGGAGGACGGGCTGTGGGAGGTCGGGGTCCATATCGCCGACGTCTCGCACTACGTGGAGGAGGGCGGAACCATCGATCAGGAGGCGTTCAAGCGAGCCACGAGCGTCTACCTGGTGGACCGGGTCATCCCGATGCTTCCCGAGGCGCTGTCCGCGGACCTCTGCTCGCTTCGACCGCACGAGGACCGGATGGCGGTTTCGCTCCTGCTTCGGATGGACGACAGCGCACGGGTCCGCTCGTACGAGCTGGTCCGCAGCGTGATCCGGAGCGCCCACAAGCTGGCCTACGACGACGCCCAGGCCGTCCTGGACGGCGAGCGATCGGTGAGCGAGGAGGTCGACCAGGCCATCCGCGACCTGGCCGCGCTGGCCCGGAAGATCCGCGCGGAGCGGATGGAGCGGGGCAGCATCGATTTCGACCTGCCGGAGGCGCGGGTGGTCCTGAACACGGAAGGCGAGCCCATCGACATCCAGAAGGTGCTCCGGCTGGAGGCCCACCGGCTGATCGAGGACTTCATGATCCTCGCCAACGAGACCGTGGACCAGGCCGCCCGGAGCCGCAAGCTTCCGTTCCTGCACCGGGTGCACGAAGCCCCGGACGGAGACCGGCTCGAGAAGCTGCAGCGGTTCCTGGGCGGGCTCGGCGTCCGGGTCCCCGACAAGCCGACGCCCCACGACCTGCAGCGGGCCATCGCGAAGTTCGAGGACCGACCGGAGGAGAACCTGGTCTCCACGGTGGTGCTGCGCTCCATGAAGCAGGCCCGATACAGCGAGAAGCCGCTGGGCCACTTCGGGTTGTCCACGGACCACTACACCCACTTCACGTCCCCCATCCGCAGGTATTGCGACCTGGAGGTGCACCGGCTGCTCACCCGGGCGCTGGTGGACGGCGAGAAGCTGTCGGAGGAGCTGCGGAAGGACCGGCTCCCGACCGTCGCCCGGCGCGCGAGCGAGCGGGAGCGCGTCGCGGTGGATGCCGAGCGGGACAGCATCGACCTCAAGAAGACCGAGTTCATGGAGCAGCACGTGGGCGACGTGTTCGAAGGGACCGTGAGCGGGGTCACCTCGTTCGGCCTGTTCGTCCTGCTCGACCGCTTCTTCGTGGAAGGCCTCGTCCACGTCAGCTCCCTCGGCGACGACTACTACGTCTTCCTCGAGGACAAATTCGCTCTGGTCGGTGAGCACACGGGCAAACGCTACCGTCTCGGTGACCGGGTCACGATCCAGGTCGCATCGGTGGACCTCGAGGAGCGGAAGATCGACTTCGTTCTGACCGATGAGGAATCGTCCTGAGGGGGACCCGATCCTTTTGACACGGTATTGGGGCAGGGGTACTTTCCTACCGCCT
>JAWVYT010000174.1:0-5587 GCA_033722595.1 Longimicrobiales bacterium | reverse complement strand
GCCCAGCGGCTCCCACTGGCTCCACGTCCCATCCTCGTACACGCCCACGAACCAGCGGACGGGCTTGCCCACGAGCTGTCCCTCCGATCGGCCCAGGAGCCGGCGGGCGGCGGGGTTCACGCCCCGGATCCGTCCCAGTCCATCGGCGACCAGCACGGCATCGGACATGGCGCGCAGGACCTCGTCGGTGGCCACGGAGTGGACGGGCGCGAAGATCCGGTATCGGAGCCCGGCGGCGGCGATGATCGCGGCCGCGCCGAGGAGCGCGAGCGGCGTCAGGAGCCCGGCGCGGAACGGCGCTTCGGCGAGCGCGAAGTCGAGGAGCGCCAGGGCACCGACCGAGGCGGCCACGGCCAGGGCGATCTTCTCCTGTCGCTCGGCGCCGGAGAACGCCCCCCGCCGGGACGTCACCAGGAGCCGGATGGTCAGGGCAATGGCCACCAACTGGAACGCGAGATACGGGACGGCCAGCCAGGCGAGCCCGACGACGGGTCTCGCCGGGTCGAACAGGGATCGGAGGCCGTCCACGAGCCACGGGCCGCCGGCGTTCACTGCCGCGAAGGCCGCACCGAGCCCCCACAGGACGCGGACCGAGATCCGGGGGGCGGACGCCGTCAGCGCTGCCGCCACCCAGTAGAGCGCCGGGACCGTCAGGGGGATCATCAGGTATGCGATCCGCAGCCACAGATCCTGGTCCGCCCGGGTCAGGGCCCCGTGGGTCATCCCCAGCGGGACCAGCCACGCGGCCGTCACGAGCGTGAGGACCACGAAGCGGCGGCTGCCGGTGGAGAACCGCTCGAACAGGAAGACGCCGGCGCCGAGCCCGACGATGAGGATCGCCGAAGCGACGTACAGGAGGACCATCGGGTCCGTTGCGTATGCTGGGTCCACCACGGGCGTTACCGTATCTGCCGCTGGGCTCGGGAAAGGGCAGAATAACCCGGCGGCGACCGGGAGTTCAAGCGACCGCTGCGTTCAGCGCCCCAGCACGGTCGCGACCCGGTCGACGAGCGCCGACGGCGTGAACGGCTTGGTCATGAAGTCCGTGTCGCCGTCAGCCCGTTCGACCGGCGCATCATCGTAGCCGGAGACGAACAGGATCGGCAGCTCCGGCCTCCGGTCCCTCAGCTTCAGGGCCAGCTCCCGGCCGCCCATGGTCGGCATGACCAGGTCGGTGATGACCAGATCGATCCCGCCCGGGTGGGCATCCGCCATCTCGAGCGCCCGGACGCCGTTCTCCGCGGCCAGCACCGTGCACCCCTCCCTCTCGAGCGCCTTGACCACGAGCTTCCGGACGGCGTCCTCGTCCTCGACGACCAGGATCGTGCCGCCGGGACACACCCCGTTCTCATGAGGATCGTGGTGCGGGTCGGCGGTCACCTCGTCGCGGCACCGGGGCAGCCAGACCTCCACCTCGGTCCCCTCGTCCGGAGCGCTCCGGGCCGTGACGTGTCCGCCCGACTGCTTGACGATCCCGAACACGGTGGCGAGTCCCAGCCCTGTCCCCTTGCCCTGCTCCTTGGTCGTGAAGAACGGCTCGAAGGCGTGGTCCAGCGTCTCCGGCTCCATCCCCATCCCGTCGTCGACCACCCGCAGCCGGACGTAGTCGCCCGGCTCGATGTTCCAGCGGGCGATCCGGTCATCGTCGGGGGCGAGGGTGAAGACCTCCGTCGCCACTTCGAGGGTCCCGCCCTCGGGCATGGCGTCCCGGGCGTTCACCGCGAGGTTGATGGCCACCTGCTCGACCTGCCCGCGGTCCGCCCGGATCCGGGCCTCCTCGGCCGTGAATCGCGTCTCCATCCGGATGTGCTCGCCGATGAGCCTTCGTACGAGTCCCTCCAGGTTCCGGATCACCGTGTTGAGGTCCAGGACCTCGGGGCGAAGCATCTGGCGGCGGCTGAACGCCAGGAGCTGCTGGGTCAGCGAGGCCGCGCGGGAGCCCGCCCGCTCGATCTCACGGAGCTCGTCGCGGGCGAGGCAGTCCCGGCTCACGTTCTCCAGGGCGAACTGGGCCTGACCGTTGATGACCGTGAGGAGGTTGTTGAAGTCGTGGGCGATCCCACCCGCGAGCTTGCCCACCGCCTCGAGCCGCTGCGCGTGGCGGAGCTCCTCCTCCCGCTCCTGCAGTGCGCGCTCGGCCGCCTTCCGCGCGCTGATGTCCCGGTAGACGCCGAAGAGCTGGCGGGGCTCGCCGGGGATGCGCAGGTCCCGGGCCAGCACCGAGACCTCGAGGAGGGACCCGTCCTTCCGGCGCCGGACGGTGTCCGCGCGGACCTGGCCCTCCTCGCGCGCCCGCTGGTTCAGCTCCCGGCCCTCTTCGGCCCGGTCCTCCGGCACGATGAGCTCCGTGAGCCGGCGCCCCAGCACCTCGTGGCCGTCGTACCCGAACATCCGGGTGAACTCGTCGTTCACCCGGAGGATCTCGTCGGTCCGGGGGTCCAGGAGAACGATCCCCTCGGGCGAGCTGTTGAACAGGTCCGCGAAGTAGCGCCGCTGGACCTCGAGCTCCTGCTTGATCCGGTTCTGCTCGGTGACATCCAGCGCGACCCCGAAGACGCCCGTGACCTCCGGGCCCTCGAAGATCGGAATGCTCACGCCCCGCAGCCGGCGGCGATCCCCGTTCGAGGTGAGGGCCGTCAGCTCGTACTCGCGGGCCTCACCCGCGATCACGTGCTCGTAGATCTGCCGGGCCGCCGCCCGGTCGCCGGGTACGATGGAGTCGAGGATCGGTCGCCCCCGGAGCTCGGCCGCCGGCACGCCGAGCATCTTCTCCATCGCGGGGTTCACGGCCGTGAGCCGCCCGTCGAGATCGTACTCGTACAGCATCGCCGGGTTGTGCCAGAACAGGGACTGGTACCGGCGCTGGCTCGCTTCCAGCGCCCGCTGCGTCCGGAGCTGCTTGCGGATGTCCCGTGCCACGATCACCGCGCCGGCGGCCCGCGCGCCGAACCGGATCGGCTCGATGGAAGCCTGGACGCGCACGGCACGGCCGTCCTCCGCCCGCAGCGACAGCTCCTCCGTGACCGATTCGTCGAGCTCCTCCCACGGCGTCCACGCGTCGTGCTCCTTCCGACCCAGGACCTCCCCCACCCGGCAGCCCACCAGCTGCGTCTCGGACCGGCCCGTGATGGCCCGTGCCGCCGGGTTCGCCGACCGGATCCGCCCCAGCGGGTCGCAGACGAGCACCGCGTCCGCCATGGCCCGCAGCACCTCGCCCGTGCCAAACGTCTGGGGCGTGGCGAAGACGCGGTACCGGATCGCGACACTGGTCGCGATCAGCACGCCCACGACCAGGGCCACGGGCGTGACCGGTCCGGCCCGGAACGGGTCGTCGGCGAGGACGTAATCGATGTACGGCATCAGCGCGACCAGCGCCGTGGCCCCGAGGATCGCTCGCTCCTGTTCCTCCTCCCCGGTCATCGCGCCCCGCCGGGACGCGAGGACCAGAAGCAGCGAGCCCGTCAGACCGACGATCTCGAACACGATGTACAGTGCGCCGAGCCAGCCCCGGTCCGTGAGCGTCCGATCCCGGATCAGGGACTGGAGCCCCTCGACCAGCCACGGCCCGAAAGCGCTCGTCAGGGCGAACGTCGCGGCCAGCCCCCAGACCAGTGCAGCGGGCGGGAGCGCGAACCGGGTCGGCTGCACCATCATGGCCCGGCCGAGGCCGTAGAGGACCGGGACGGTGAACGGGATCAGGACGTACGCGAGCCGGAGGAAGGCCTGCTCCGTCGCCTCGCCGGGCGCACCGGTGGCCAGACCCAGGGGTACCAGCCAGAGCGCCACCAGGCTCGTCAGGTAGAAATATCGACGACTCGCGCCGCGAAACCGCTCGAACAGAAATACGCCCGCCCCGAATCCTCCCACCACGAATGCGGCGAAGAGGTAGAGGAGCACCGTCGGCTCGGCGGCGTACACCCCGAGGGATGACACCTTCGGTCTCTCTCCTTGTCGTCCGGTCTCCGCTTCGTAGGGAGTATCGGACGTGGCCCCGATCGCTTTAGCGGGTCCCGGCCAGCGTCCCGCCGCCCAGGAGCTCCTTCAGGTACCGGCCGGTATGCGACGCGTCCTCACCCGCCACCTCCCGGGGCCGGCCGGCGACTACGACCTCGCCACCGCCGGGGCCCGCCTCCGGGCCCAGATCGATGATCCAGTCGGCAGCCCGGACCATGTCGAGATTGTGCTCGATGACCACCACCGTGTGCCCCGCGTCCACCAGCTTCTGGAGCACGCCCACCAGCTTGTGGACCTCGGGGCCGCTCAGCCCCGTCGTGGGCTCGTCCAGGATGTAGAGCCGCTTCCCCTTCCGCTTCCCCGCCCGGGCCAGCTCCCGCGCGATCTTCATCCGCTGCGCCTCGCCGCCCGAGAGCGTCGGCGCCGCCTGGCCCAGCCGCAGGTAGCCCAGACCCACCTGCTGGAGCTGCCAGAGCGTGCGACCGAGACGGTCCTCCCGGATGAAGAACTTGATGGCCTCGTCCACCGTCATGTCGAGCACGTCGCGGATGGTCTTCCCCTTGACCTTCACCTCCAGCGTGTCCGGCGAGTAGCGCGCACCGCCGCACGCGTCGCACGGGACGTACACGTCGGCCATGAAGACCATCTCGACCTCCACCACGCCATCGCCCTTGCACTCCTCGCACCGCCCGCCCTTCGTGTTGAACGAGAAGCGGCCCTTGTCGTACCCCCGCTCCCGCGACAGCGGCTGATCGGCGAAGATCTTCCGGATGTAGTCGAACGCCTTGGTGTACGTCGCCGGGTTCGACCGCGGCGTCCGCCCGATGGGGCTCTGGTCCACCAGCGCGACCGCGTCGAGGAACCCTACGCCCTCGAGCCGCTCGTAGGTCCCGACGGCCTCCCCGAGGTGCTCCTTCGCCGAGTGCTCGCCCTCCAGCTCCCGCTCCAGCGCCCGGAAGAGCACATCGTGCACCAAGGTCGACTTCCCGGAGCCGCTCACGCCGGTCACCACGGTCAGCGTGTTGAGCGGGATGGTCACGTCGACGGCGTCGAGGTTGTGGAGCGTCGCGCCCTCGACCCGGAGGGCTCGACCGTCCACCGGGCGCTCGCGGCTCTCCGGCGCCTCCATCTCGCCTGCGAGGTAGCGGGCGGTGGCGGTTCGAGCTTCGACCCCATCGCTTTCGATCGCTCGCTCGCGCTCGCTGTTCGGGTCGGAGGCGTCCGACGCCTCTGTACCATCCCCGGAAGCCTCTGCCTCACCACTCGAACCTCGAGCGTCGAACCCCGAGCCCCGCCCGGGTCCCGAGGCCGCGTCAGCGGCCGACGGGATCGAACCTCGGAGCAGCTCCTCCACCGTGCCCTGGAATACGACCTCGCCCCCCTTCTCCCCGCTCGCCGGCCCCAGCTCCACGATCTCGTCCGCCCGCCGGATGACCGCCGGGTCGTGCTCCACCACGAGCACGGTGTTCCCGGCGTCCCGCAGCTTCTCGAGGAGGGAGACGAGCCGGTCGTTGTCCCGTGCGTGGAGCCCGATCGTGGGCTCGTCGAGCACGTAGAGGGTGTCCATCAGCGACGCGCCCAGCGAGTTGGCCAGCGTGATCCGCTGGGTCTCGCCGCCGGACAGGGTACGGGT
>JAWVYT010000173.1:0-5588 GCA_033722595.1 Longimicrobiales bacterium | reverse complement strand
GGGCAGCCGTCCCTCCCGCTACGGGATGCGGACGTTGCGGATCCGGGTGGTCCCGCCGGCGTCCTCCAGGAGGAGCGAAGCCACGCCGCCCGACGGGAGCCGTCCCAGGATCGCGCGCGCCTGCCTGGCCGAGGAGATCGGGGTCCGATTGATCTCCCGGATGACCACGCCGGACGGGACGCCCCGCCGGCTCGCCGGGCTGCCGGGAGACACATCGGTGATCAGCGCCCCCTCGGGGCGGCTGAACTCCCGCTCGCGGGCCAGCGACGGGGTCAGGTCCACGAGCTCGAGGCCCAGCTCCGGCGACGCGGCCGGCCGTCGGGCCGTCGTGCGCACGACGGCGTCGCCGCCCAGGTCCGCCTCGGTGAGCTCCACGGTGAATCGCTCCGGCTCGCCGTACCGGACCACGTCGACGGTGACGCGATCGCCGGGGTCGTAGCCGGCGATGAGCCGCTGGAACTGGCCGATCCGCTCGACGGGCGCGCCGTCCACGGCCACGATCACGTCATGACGCTGGAGCCCGGCCCGCTCGGCGGGCGAGTCGTCGGCGAAATCCTCGACCAGGACGCCGGAGATCCGGTCGAGGTCGTAGACCTGGGCGTCCTCCGGCGTGATGTTCAGGATGCTGATCCCCAGGAGGGGGCGCCGGACGCGGCCGTACTCCAGCAGGTCGTCCATGACCCGGCGGGCCACGTTGATCGGCACGGCGAAGCCGTAGCCCTGGTTCGCCCCCGTCACGCTCGCGATGGCGGTGTTGATCCCCACGACCGTGCCATCGAGGTCGATGAGCGGGCCGCCGCTGTTGCCCGGGTTGATCGCCGCATCCGTCTGGATGAAGTCCTCGATGGCGTACACCGCGGCCGGGTTCCCCGCCCGGGCCAGCTCGTCCTGGATCACATCCAGCGGACGGCCCTTGGCGCTGACGATCCCACCCGTGACCGTGAAGTCCAGCGTATTGCTGTTCCGGAACCCGGGGTTGCCCACGGCCAGGACCCACTCGCCGACCCGGAGCGCACCGGAGTCGCCGAGCCTCGCCGCCGGCAGTCCGCCCTCGTCGATCACGATGAGGGCCAGGTCCGTGGTCGGGTCGGTCCCCACCACCGTGGCGTCGAACCGCCGCTTGTCCCACAGCGTCACCGTGATCCGGCGGGCACCGGCGATCACGTGGTAGTTGGTCAGGATCAGCCCGTGGCTCGTTACCAGGACGCCGCTCCCCCCGGCCACCGTGGGGAAGTCGGGCATGGGGTGCCCCTCGGGCAGGTCGAACCGGTCCCGGAGCCGGCTCTGCAGCCCGTCGTGCTCCGATTGGATCCGGACCACCGCCGGGATCACGGCCTCCGCCACGTCCGCGAACGCGCGGCTGAACGACCGGGCTTCGCCCAGCGTCCCCTCGCGGCGGGACTCCGGCGCCTGAACGGCCGCGCCGGCGCTGGTTGCGGGGGCCGGCTCCGCCTGGGTGGTGGCGAAGCGGTACACCGTCGGCGCCGGCTGCGCGGGCCGGTCGCTCGGCCAGACCGTCACGGTCAGCGCCACGACGGCCAGTACGGCCAGGGTGATGAAACGGTACGGCGTGATCCTCATGGGGTCTCCGGACTGTGGATCCGAAAGGTACCCCCGGAGCGCCGGCCAGTTCAACCGGTACGCACCGGGCGCATCTCCCGGGATGAGGAAACGCCCCGGAGCGGCGGGTGCCGCGCCCGGGGCGCGCTGCCGGTCTCGGGGGTGGGGCCCCGAGCGCCGTCAGCTGCTTCCTCTACTTCTCTTCATCGACGATCTCGTAGTCGGCTTCGACCACGTCGTCGTCCTCCTCCGTCTGGGCCTGGGCCGTGGCACCGGCCTCGGCGCCCGGCTCGGCGCCGGTGAAATCCTCCGCGCCCGGCTGCGCGCCGGCCCCGGCCTCCTCGGCCTGGTACATCTGCTGGCCGGCCGCGCTGAACGCCTGCATCAATTCCTCGCGGGCCGCGTTGAGCTCGCCCAGGTCGTCCTCCTTCAGCGCCTTCTTCGACCGGTCGATCGCCTCGTCGATCCGCTGCTTCAGGTCGTCGGGCACCTTGTCGCCCCACTCCTCGACGTCCTGCTCGACCTGGTAGACCAAGCTGTCCAGCTGGTTGCGGGCCTCGACCTTCTCCTTCCGCTCCTTGTCCTCCTCGGCGTGGGCCTCGGCCTGCTGCACCATCTCGTCGATCTCGTCCTCGCTGAGACCGCTGGACGCCTCGATCCGGATCTTCTGCTCCTTGCCCGTGGCCTTGTCCTTCGCGGTCACGTGCAGGATCCCGTTCGCGTCGATGTCGAACGTGACCTCGATCTGGGGCACGCCCCGCGGCGCCGGCGGGATCCCGGTAAGCTGGAACCGGCCGATGGTCTTGTTGTCCGCGGCCATCGGGCGCTCACCCTGCAGCACGTGGATCTCGACCGTCGTCTGGTTGTCCTCGGCGGTGCTGAACGTCTCCTGCTTCTTCGTCGGGATCGTGGTGTTCCGCTCGATCAGCGTGGTCATCACGCCGCCCAGCGTCTCGATCCCCAGCGAGAGCGGGGTCACGTCCAGCAGCAGGACGTCCTTCACGTCGCCCGCCAGCACGCCGCCCTGGATCGCGGCGCCCACGGCCACGACCTCGTCCGGGTTCACGCCCTTGTTCGGCTCCTTGCCGAAGAACTCCTTCACCGTCTCCTGGACCTTCGGGATCCGGGTCGAGCCGCCCACCAGGATGACCTCGTTGATGTCGTCGGAGGTCAGCCCGGCGTCTTCGAGCGCCTTCTTCATCGGCTCGATGGTCCGCTCGATCAGGTCGCCGACCAGCTGCTCGAACTTCGACCGGCTCAGGGTCAGGTTCAGGTGCTTCGGACCCTCCTGCGTCGCGGTGATGAACGGCAGGTTGATGTCCGTCGACATGGTGGTCGACAGCTCCATCTTGGCCTTCTCCGCGGCCTCCTTCAGCCGCTGCTTCGCCATGGCGTCCTTCGACAGGTCGATCCCCTGGTCCTTCTTGAACTCGTCCACCAGCCAGTCGATGACGCGCTGGTCGAAGTCGTCGCCGCCCAGGTGCGTGTCGCCGTTCGTGGCCTTCACCTCGAACACGCCGTCACCCAGCTCGAGGATCGAGATGTCGTACGTGCCGCCGCCCAGGTCGTAGACGGCGATCATCTCGTCGTTCTTCTTGTCGAGCCCGTACGCCAGCGACGCGGCCGTGGGCTCGTTGATGATCCGGAGCACCTCGAGACCCGCGATCTTGCCGGCATCCTTCGTGGCCTGGCGCTGCGAGTCGTCGAAGTAGGCGGGCACGGTGATCACGGCCTGCGTGACCTCGTGACCGAGGTAGTCCTCCGCCGTCTGCTTCATCTTCTGAAGCACCATCGCGCTGATCTCCGGCGGGCTGAACGT
This sequence comes from Longimicrobiales bacterium, assembly GCA_033722595.1. Taxonomy (GTDB): domain Bacteria; phylum Gemmatimonadota; class Gemmatimonadetes; order Longimicrobiales; family RSA9; genus JAWVYT01. The sequence goes on along the minus strand of JAWVYT010000173.1, from coordinate 2,209 downwards.
CTGGTCCGCGTTCGGGACGTGGACCTCCACCCGGTCCTGGTCATCGCACCGGATCTCGTAGGGGACCTTCCCGCGCTCGTCCTCCACCTCGCTGCACCGGCGGCCCATGAACCGCTTGATGCTCGCGATGGTGTTCTGCGGGTTCGTGATGGCCTGGCGGCGCGCCACCTGGCCCACGAGCCGCTCGTCGTCCTTGGTGAACGCCACCACCGATGGCGTCGTCCGACCGCCCTCGGCGTTCGGGATGACGACCGGGTCGCCACCCTCCATCACGCTCACCACGCTGTTCGTGGTCCCCAGATCGATCCCGATCACTTTGCTTGCCATGCTCGCTCCGTTTCTCCTCTATCGTCGTCCGTGCTCGTCTTCGCGTGCTATCGCTCTCCGGGCGTCCGCCCTCGGGCGCCCCGGCATTCGGCAGGATCCAACGGTGCGCTCCCGCACCGAGCCGGCCCCTATCACGTGCAACCCCGGTGCCACGCCGAGGGCCCCGTTTTCACGCCGGATTGGCGCGATTCCGCCCCCGTTCTGTCAGCCTGGCAGTGGCCGACCGGCGGCCCGCGCCCCCGGACGGGCCTCCCGAGGGCGGCCGCCGGTCGGTTTGACGGCGCCCGTCGGCGGCGGGTATTCTCGGCGGGCAGACCGGAGAGCGACCCCTGAGACCCTGGAGCCCCATGCGACGCAACGGCCGGACATCCCGCGGGTTGCTGATCCTGTGGTCGGCGGCGGCGCTGCTGCTGCTGGCGGGTGCGACATCACGGGTCATGGGCGGTCCGTCGCAGGATCCGGCGCCGGAGTCGGGCATCGTGCAGGAGGCGGCGGACAGCGTGCCGGCCACGGGAGTAGGCGCGGCGCCCGACTCCCCGGCGGTGGACGCAGGCGCCGCCGGGGCCGACACCGGGGCGGGCGCGGCCGACCAGATCGTGCTGGGCGAGACCCGGGCGGACATCGACGTCCCCCTCCACCAGCGGCTCCTGTCGATCTTCGGCATGGTGGCCATGCTGGTCCTGGCGTGGGCCATCAGCGTGGACCGGAAGACCATCCAGTGGCGGGTGGTGCTGTGGGGGATGGGGCTCCAGCTGGTGTTCGCGCTCTTCATCCTGAAGACGACCGCGGGCGCGGTGATCTTCGCCGGGCTCAACGACGTCATCCTGGCGCTGCTGGGCTTCACCAACGACGGCGCGGCGTTCCTCTTCGGCAACCTCGTGACCAACACGGTGCCGGTGACGGATCCGGGCGGTGGCGCCGCCCAGTACGTGGCGCAGACCGGGGCGTCGTTCGCGTTCAGCGTCCTGCCCACCATCATCTTCTTCTCGTCGCTGATGACGGTCCTCTACCACATCGGCATCATGCAGTGGGCGGTGAAGGGGATGGCCTGGGTGATGATGCGGACCATGAAGACGTCCGGGGCCGAAACGCTCTCGGCCGCAGGCAATATCTTCGTCGGCCAGACCGAGGCGCCGCTCCTGGTCAAGCCGTTCATCGAGAAGATGACCATGTCGGAGCTCCACGCCATCATGACCGGCGGGTTCGCCACGGTGGCCGGCGGGGTCATGGCCGCGTACGTGGGGATGCTCGTCGCCTACTTCCCGGACATCGCCGGGCACCTGCTGGCCGCGAGCGTGATGTCGGCGCCGGCCGCGCTCGTGGTGGCCAAGCTGATGTACCCGGAGACCGAGGAGCCGGAGACGGCCACGTCGCTGAACGTGGACGTCGAGAGCCCCGACGCCAACGTGATCGACGCGGCGGCACGGGGCGCCGGCGACGGGCTCACCCTGGCGCTGAACGTGGGCGCCATGCTCCTGGCGTTCCTGGCGCTCATCGCCATGCTGAACGCACTGCTCGGACTGGCGGCCGGGCTCCCGTTCATCTATACCGGCGGGCCGGAAGGGTGGGTGAGCCTCGAGGCCCTGCTTCACGGGTGGGGCGCCCTGGCCGCGGACCAGGGGCTGACGCTCGAAGTGCTTCTGGGCTGGCTGCTGGCGCCGCTGGCGTGGCTCATGGGCGTCCCCTGGGGCGACGCCGTGCAGGTGGGCTCGCTGCTCGGGATCAAGACGGTCGCCAACGAGTTCGTCGCCTACCTCCGGCTCCAGGAGATTCTGGCCGGCGATGGGCTCAGCCCCCGGGCCGTGGTCATCAGCACCTACGCCCTCGCCGGGTTCGCGAACTTCAGCAGCATCGCCATCCAGATCGGCGGGATCGGCGGGAT
>JAWVYT010000172.1:0-5608 GCA_033722595.1 Longimicrobiales bacterium | reverse complement strand
TCGCTGAACTCCACGTGCGCCAGCTTGAGGAAGTGGTACTTGAAATAGTTCAGGTCCCACCGGATCGACTGCTCGTCGAACGCGGACCTGGGGTACGCGACGTCGAAGTCGATGATCCGACCGCCCTCCACCTGCAGCCGCGGCAGCAGCGCCAGCGCCTTCCGGTACGCCGGCAGGATCGACTCCGGGAACACCTCGCCGCCCGCCTCCGCTCCCGACCGGTCCCGGGCCTCCTCCAGCGCGTCGAAGAGCGTGACGTCCCCGAGGTCCTCCTCCAACCAGACGCCCGCAGCCTCGTCCACGACGAACAGCTCCGGGACCGGAAAGCCCGCCGCCCGCAGCGAGCGCGTGAACGACCAGAAGGCCCGGTTCTCCTCGGCGTCGGGACCCAGCCCGCCGATCGCCCGCTCCTCCGCGGGGCCCTGCACACGGATGTACGTACGGTTCGAGCCGTCCGCCCCGATCTCCCGGACGGAGACCGGCGCGACGCCGAAATGCTCCTCGAACAGCTCCACGACCCGCTCTCGCATGGCGTGATTATCGGGCCTGTCGGGCACGCCCACAACCGGCTGAAACTCTCGGCCGCCCGCGCCGTAGTGTCGGATGGAGTCAACGAGAGGAGAATGACATGGCCGAACACGATACGTCGCTTCTGAAGCAGATCCTGACCTGGTCCGTGGTGGGCATCGTGGCGGTGCTCGCCCTGAAGCTGGTCTTCAGGCTGATGGGGATGGCCTTCGGGCTCGTCTCCTTCCTGCTCTTCACCGTCGGCCCGATCCTCCTGATCGGCTGGCTGGCCGTGAAGGCGTGGAACGCGTTCACCAAGCAGCCCGTGGAGGGCTGACGGTCCCCACGAAACAGAATCGGCGGGCCCGGGGGCCCACCGATTCCCGTTCAGGAGGATCTATGTCCGTCACGGAGGGGGCGGCCCCGCAAGGGGTCAGCCCCCTCCGGCCGTCGGGTCTCTGCGGGCCTTTGGCCCCTTTCCTGTGAGCGCCCTTTGGACGCGCTGCTGGCACGGCTTTGACCGCGCGCAATCAGAAACCCGTCGTCGTGTTCAGCACGTGGAACATGCGCAGCCCGGGTCGCGGTGTCAGTCGGGAGAGAGATGAACCTGCGTGGGGAGGCTCCCGACGGGTACGTCGTACCCCGGTGTGGTGGGATCCCTACGCGCGAGCCGCCAACCGCCAATCGCGAGCCTAGTACCGCGTCTCCAGCCCCTGCACCAGTCGGACCGTGTCTCGTGCGATGAGAAGCTCCTCGTCGGTGGGGATGACCCAGGCCTGGAGCCGGGAGCTCTCCTTCGAGATGCGGCCCGACTCGGAGCCGGTGGTCGCGGCGTTGGCGTCGTCGTCGAGCTCGGCGCCCATCCATTCCAACCCTTCCAGGATGGAGGCGCGCACGAGCGGCGCATTCTGCCCGATCCCGCCGGTGAAGACGATGGCATCGGCGCCGCCCATGGCCGCCAGGTAGGCGCCGATGTACTTCCGGGCCCGGTAGCAGAAGATCTCGATGGCCAGGCGGGCGCGGCGATCGTAGTGCTCCTCGGCCTCCTCCAGCAGCTCCCGCATGTCGTTGGTCAGCCCGGAGATGCCCAGCAGCCCCGACTGCTTGTTCAGCAGGTTCTCGACGCCCCGTAGGTCGAGCCCCTCCTTTACGGAGATATAGTCCAGGACGGCAGGGTCGACGTCCCCGGACCGGGTCCCCATGACCAGGCCTTCCAGGGGGGTGAATCCCATGGAGGTGTCGACGCTGTTCCCGCCCCGGATCGCGCACGCCGAGCAGCCGTTCCCGAGGTGCAGAGTGACCACGTTCGTGTCATCGCGGGCGGTGCCCGTCAGCTGGCGGTACCGGTACGCCACGTAGCGGTGGGACGTACCGTGGAACCCGTACCGGCGGATCTTGTGCCGGCGGTACAGGGAATACGGGATGGCGTACAGGTACGACGTCTCCGGGAGCGTGTGGTGGAACGCCGTATCGAACACGGCGGACTGGGGCACCGAGCCCAGCGAGTCCCGCACCGCCTTGACCCCCGCCAGGTTGTACGGCATGTGGAGCGGCGCCAGGTCGATGTGGTCCTCGAGCTCCTTCAGGACCCCGTCCTCGATGAGGACCGAGTGCGAGAACGTCTCGCCGCCGTGGACCACGCGGTTTCCCACCGCGTCGATATCGCTCAGGCTCTCGATGTCGACGGCGCTCTCGTCGGAGACCAGCCACTTCAGGATCCAGTCGATAGCCGCCCGGATGTCCCGGATCGAGGCCGTACGACGCGAACCTCCGCCCTCCTGCGACCACAGCGAAAGCACCGCCTCGCCACCGATACGCTCGACCACGCCCCGGGCGAGCTTCTCGTCCCGGTCCTCCTCAATCCGCTCCCGGTCCGTCCGGATCAGCTGGAACTTCACCGTCGACGACCCGACGTTCAGCACCAGTACGTTCATCTATCCCTCCAAGCCCGCCGCAAAGGGGCCGGGCCTCGACGTTACCGTTCCCCCGCTGCCCCCACCCGCTACCTGTCGGCGCCCCCGGCGCCGACGCCCAGATCGTTCCAGTTCAGGATCGCGTTCCACACGAAGCCGAAGTTCATGAAGTTCTGATGCCGATTCAGCGGGTTGAAGCCGAACAGCACCCAGTGGCCATCGCCGTGAGACACGCTCAGGGCCGCCGGGTCGCCGGCCAGGGCGCCGGCGTTCTGCACCAGTCCACTCAGGCCGATGTCCCCCTCGCCGTACCGGAGGACCACGGCGTCTTCCAGGTCGTCGTCCACATCCAGGTACGGCCCGAACCGGTGGTGTAGCGTCGGCGCATCACCGAAGCCGTAGACCACGGGGTGATCCGACCTGGCGACGGCACCGCGCACCAGCGATCCGGGTACGAACAGACCACCGGGCGTGTCCTCGACCTCGACCCCCCGGACCAGCCCGAGCTCCACCGGGAGCGTGGCGGCGGTCCGCAGCCCGATGAACGTCCCACCATCGGCCACGAAGTCCCGGAGCGCGGCCAGCCCTTCGAGGCCCATCCCCCCGGTCATGTCATCGGTGGCGTCGGGGTATCCGAGGCTCGGCGCGTCGTCCCGGGCGCGGTACGGCAGCGGCCCATCCTCGGGGTCGAGCCCCTGGAAGATCGATATGGCATCGCCGCCCTGGTCCGGGAAGACGATGACATCGAACCGGCGCCGCAGCGACCCCAGCTCCGCGAGCTCGGTGTCCGCGACATACGTGTACGGGATACCGAAGTGGTCGAAGGTGTAGCGCACCCACCCCTCCGGCTGCGTGGACCGCCAGGTGTGGAGGATCGCGATGCGGGGCAGGTCCAGCTCGTGCCGCGGGGCTTCGGCCACCTCGTCGCCCGCGCCGATGAGCTCCATACCGTAAGACGACGCCCAAGCCCGGGCCTCCGTCTCATCCAGCTCCCGGGCGCGGATCAGCCACGACCCCGGCGCCAGCGTGCGGTCGTCGGCGATCGCGACCGAGTCCTCCAGCGCCCAGACCTCGGCATCGCCCAGCGCCAGGCGGGCAGCCAGGGTGTACGCCGACCCGCCGGCGGGAACCAGCCACCAGTCGCCCGCGCCCGTCACGGAGCCGGGGATCGCGGGCTGGCCCGCGGGCTCCACGGCCAGACCGAGGACCGCCGAGTCGGCGATGGGGTGGGCCGTGGCCCCGAACATGAGCGGGAACGTCCAGGCCACATCGTCGTACGGCCGGGGCGCGTCGGCCGGGAAGTCCTGCTTCCGCATGAGGGTCAGGATCAGGTTCCGATACGGCTGATCCATGCGGATCACGTAGTCGCCAGCCCGGACCTCGACGGTGTCGGGATCCTCACCGACCGCCTGATCACCGCTGTAACGCGCCCACGCGCCGGTCTCCGCGGCCCGGTGAACCTCGATCCCCTGCCGCTGGAGCAGCCGGAGCATCTCCGTGGCGTCCCGGGGCCGCTCCTGCTCGAGCGGGATCACGTAGGCGAACGGCGGCTCGCCGATCCCCTTCGCCAGGGCGTTCTCCGATTTCTTCCGGAACTGCCGGAGGAGGCGGGTCCGGTTCTCGGCCGCCAGGTGCAGCGCGGTCAGGACGCCGGTCTGCATGTAGTTGGTATTGTTGCGGAGCGACCACAGGGTGGTGTCGGTCGGCGGGTTGGGCCGGTACCACTCGACGCTGGTCGACCAGTCGCTGAGTCCTCGCTCCCGTGTCCACGGGACGCTGTTCCCGAAGGTCTCGTAGAACCGGCCCAGCCCGTTCCGCGTGTTCGCCGACCAGATCAGGTACGTCGGGTTCCAGCCGTCGTAGAACCCGTGGGTCCAGACCCCCGGCATCCCCATCGCGGTGAGGGCGGTGACCTCGTAGTTGGCGAACCACGTCCATTCGGCCACTGCGATCGGGTCGACGGTCGGGTTGTACGGTCCCGTGCCCGTGGACGTGTAGAGGAACGGGATCGACTCGTGCAGGTCGTGGGCGATGGGCACCCGCCACTCGTTGACCAGGCCCACGACTTCCCGGGTCAGACGGGCCGTGAGCTGGAGCCCGTCCCGGTTGTTGTCGTGGAAGATGTACTTGCCCCAGTAGGGCGGGCCGGGCACGTCGCGGGTGGTGTCCGGCGTGGGGTAGTGGACGCGGTACCAGTCCACCACCCGGTTGCGGCCGTCGGGCTCGGTGACCGGAACGATGAGCACGAGCGCGCTGTCCCGGATCGCCCGGATCTCCGGCGCGTCGGACACGGCCAGCCGGTACGTCAGCTCCATGACCATCTCCGGCGGCCCCGTCTCCCGGGAGTGGAGCCCGGCGGTGATCAGGTACGTGACCGGGAGGTCCGCGATCAGCGAGTCGGCTTCGGCCGGGTCCGACACCCGGGGATCGGCCAGGCGACGGTAGCCGTCCCGGACGGCGTCGAGCCGCCCGAGCGTCGCTTCGGAGCCCACGGCCACCAGCCCCAGGCGGTTGCCCTCCTCCGTCTCGCCCAACTCCGTGAACGAGACCCGGGGCGTGCGCTCCGCCAGCGCCCGGAAGTAGTCGTGGATCTCGCCGGTCCGGTGCAGCACCCCGGGCGCGCCGATCGGGACGCCGAAATGGTCGGAGGGCGATGGCACCGCCGGATCGTCGGGGATGTGGTCGACCATGGCGTTGGTGTACTCCGGCGCCGTGGTCCAGCGCAGGATCAGCTCGGTCGCCCCGACATCGATGGACTGCCCCCAGGCCGTGGTCTCCGGCACGGGCCCCTGGAACCAGTCGAACGTCTGGGGCGGGACGGGGGCCTCCTGGGCGCCGACGGACGGGACGAGCAGGGTCAGGGCGGCCAGGGCGGCGGGAACGCTCCTCACGGGACTCCGGATCATGCGCGCTTCCTCGAGGCGGTTCGGTGAGCAGGACGGTGAAGATGCGCCGGGGTCGGAGAGGGAGCAAGCGAGGGGTCGCCGCCCCGCCGCGGCGGCCTCGCGCACCGAGTTGCCGGCCACCGGGCACGCCGGTATCATCCCTCTCCCCTGCGCCCGCGCTCCGGACCCCTGAGCCGAACCGGGAGCCACGATGCTCGTACGAGGCCGAATGACCCGCGATGTCGTCGCCGTGCCGCCGACGGCGACGGTGGCGGAGGCGCTGGACGCCATGAGCACGCACGC
>JAWVYT010000171.1:0-5609 GCA_033722595.1 Longimicrobiales bacterium | reverse complement strand
ATCCTCGGGAACCGGGATGGCGAGGTGCTGGACGACCCCGAGTCGTTCCGGACGAAGGAGGAGAGCAAGCTCAGCGTGCTGGAGCAGATCCTCCAGCCGGAGCTGTACCCGTCGCTGTACGGCGACCTGTACCACAAGGTCCGGATCAACTACTACCCGCCCCGGGGCGACAACAAGGAGGGGTGGGACAACCTGGACATCTACGGGTGGCTGGGCTACCCGATGCAGATCAAGATCGACTTCCTGTGTCGGGACTCGATCCTGGCCGCGCCGATCGTGCTGGACCTGGCGCTCTTCCTGGACCTGGCCCACCGGGCCGGGCTCGGCGGGATCCAGGAGTGGCTCTCGTTCTACTTCAAGAGCCCCATGACCCTGCCGGAGCTGTACCCGGAGCACGACCTGTTCATCCAGCACATGAAGCTGAAGAACACGCTGCGGCGGCTGATGGGCGAGGACCAGATCACGCACCTCGGGCTCGACTACTACGGCCACGACTGAGATGAGCGCGGCCGGGGAGTCACAGGGGTCCGGGTCGGGGCACGGGATCTTCATCGCCATCGAGGGCCCGGAGGGCGCGGGGAAGAGCACCCAGGTCCGGATGCTGGAAGCCTGGCTCCGGGAGCGCGGCCGGGACCCGCTGGTGACCCGGGAGCCGGGCGGCACGCCGGTGGCCGAGGAGGTCCGCCGGATCCTGCTGGAGAGCGACGCGCTGTCGGCCCGTACGGAGCTGCTCCTGATGCTGGCGTCCCGCTCCACGCTGGTGGAGGCGGTCATCCGGCCGGCGCTGGAGGCCGGGCGGGTGGTGGTCACGGACCGGTTCCACCTGTCGACGCTGGCGTACCAGGGCTACGGCCGGGCGCTCCCGTTCGAGGATGTGGTCCGGATGAACCGGTTCGCCACCGGCGGGCTGGAGCCCGACCTGACGGTCGTGCTGGACGTGGAGCCGGACGTGGGGGCGGCCCGTCGCACGGGGCGATCGGGCGGTCCCGACCGGATCGAGCGGGCCGGCGACGCGTTCCACCGCCGCGTGCTGGAGGCGTACCGCGAGCTGGCGGCGGCCGATCCCCGGGTCGCGCGGCTGGACGCGACCCCCGAGGCGGGCGAGATTCACGACCGGATCGTCGCGCTGCTGCGGGAGCGGTTCGGAGAAACCTTCGGGGCGGGCGAGGGTTAGTAGAGAACTGCGGGGCGGCGAACGTGGACGTACGGGAGGTTGGATGAAGCTCAAGCGATCAGTGATCATGCCGGTGCTGGTGGCCGCGGTCGGTCTGACGACGGGCGGCTGGCTGCTGCAGCAGGGCGTGGACCCGCAGACGAACGTCTACTTCCAGACGCGGCTGCTGGAGGAGGTGGTGCGGCGGGTCTCCAACGAGTTCGTCGAGGAGATCGACCAGGACCAGCTCTACCAGATGGCCATCGACGGCATGATGGACGAGCTGGGCGACCCGCACTCCGTGTTCATGACGCCGGAGGACTACGAAGACCTGCGGCTGCAGACGCAGGGCGAGTACGGCGGGCTGGGGATCGAGATCGATATCCGCAACGGCTGGCTCACGGTGCTGTCGCCGCTGCCGAACTCGCCGGCCGAGCGGGTGGGGCTGCAGGCCGGGGACCGGATCATCCGGGTCGAGGGCGAGTCCACGGAGGGGTGGACCACCGACCGGGCGGTGTCGGAGCTCCGCGGCCCGAAGGGGTCGACCGTGAAGATCACGGTGGCCCGGGTCGGGATCGAGGACCCGATCCCGTTCGAGATCACCCGGGGCGATATCGAGCTTACCGCGGTGCCCGCCGCCTACATGCTGGACGACGACGTGGGCTACGTGGAGCTGAGCGTATTCAGCGAGACCGCCACCGACAGCCTGATGCACGCGATCGATCGGCTGCGGGAGCAGGGTGCCACGTCGCTGGTGCTGGACATGCGCCGGAACACCGGCGGGCTGCTGGACCAGGGGATGAGCGTGGCGGACCTGTTCCTGGAGCGGCGGCAGCTGATCCTGGAGACCCGGGGCCGGTCGCCGGGCCAGAGCCGGGTTTTCCGGGCGACCCGGGACGACCAGTACCCGGGGCTGCAGGTGGCGGTGCTCATCGGGATGCAGAGCGCCTCGGCCACGGAGATCGTGGCGGGCGCGCTGCAGGACCACGACCGGGCGGTGCTCATCGGCGAGACCAGCTTCGGGAAGGGGTCCGTGCAGACGCTGTTCGAGCTGCCGGGCCGGAACATCCTGAAGCTGACCACCGCCCGGTGGTACACGCCGTCCGGCCGGAGCATCCAGAAGCCGTACGGGATCGGCACGGGGCCGGAGACCGCCCTGATGGATGGCGCCGAGGTCGAGATCACGGACGCGGAGCCGGACGACGACCTGGTCCGCGACCTCGAGGACAAGACGGAGGCCGGCGTGCCGGTCTATCGCACGGACTCGGGACGCCAGGTCCTGGGCGGCGGCGGGATCACGCCGGACCTGGTCGTGAGGGACACGCTGAGCTCCGCGGAGCAGGCGCTGATGCGGGCCGTCCGCGACGATGTCGCGCTATTCAACAACGCGCTCTACGAGTACGCGGTCTCCTACGCCCACGAGCACCCGGCGCTGGAGCCGGGCTTCGCCGTGACCGACGCGATGGTCGCGGCGTTCCGGGACCGGCTGGCCGAGGCCGGGCTGGAGATCGAGCCGGCGGTGTACGACGACGCGCGGCCGCTGGTCGACCGGCGGCTGGCGTACGAGATCAGCGTGGCCGCGTTCGACCGCCAGGAGGCGTGGAAGCGGCTGACACGTGACGACCCGGAGATCGGGGCGGCGCTGGAGCTGCTGAACGCAGCGGGCTCCACGGACCAGCTGTTCGCGCTGCTGCCGGACTACGCGGAGCGGAACCGTCTGCCGCTGGGCGTGGAGTACCAGCAGGCCCGGGGTGGGGGCGACGCGACCAGCCCGCACTGACCGGTGACGGTCTGGGTCCTGCTGTCGCTCGCGGCGTCGGGACTCGCCGTCGGGTTCCTGTCGGGACTGGTCGGGATCGGAGGAGGGGTGCTCATCGTGCCCCTCCTCTACTTCTTTTACGGGCACCCGGCCTGGGGCGGCACGCCGCTGCCGGAGGCCCTGCACGCCGTCGTGGCCCACGCGACGAGCCTGTTCGTGATCGTGCCCACGTCGGTGCTGGGGACGTGGGCGTACCACCGGGTCGGGCTGGTGGCGTGGCGGGCCGCCGGCCCGATCGCCGTGACATCGGTGGTGGCGGCGCTGGCGGCGACCCGGGTCACGCCGTCGATCCCGGCGCCAGCGCTCAAGCTCGGGTTCGGGCTGCTGCTGCTGGCGTCCGGCGCGCGGCTGCTGCGGGCGGGCGGCGCGGTGCCCGCCCCGGACGCGAGGCCCCGGCTGGCGCTGGCGGCCGTCGGCGGGCTCGCGGTCGGCGCGCTGTCGGCGCTGCTGGGGGTGGGCGGCGGGATCGTGGCGATCCCGATCCTGGTCTACCTGATCGGGCTGCCGCTGGCCCAGGTGGCGGGCACGTCCATGGCGATCATCGTGTTCACGGCGCTGGCCGGAGTCGCGGGGTACGCCGCGGGCGGACCTGACGGGATGCCGGCGGGCAGCGTCGGGTACATCCACATGGTGGCGGCTGTCCCGATCATGGCGGGCGCGCTGGTGGCGGTCCGCCTCGGCGCGAGGGTGAACCAGTCGCTGGACACGGAGCGGCTGCGGCTCCTGTTCGGCGTCGTGTTCCTGGTCCTCGGGCTCCGGCTCGCGGCGGGCAACGCGGCGGCGGTGGCGGGGATGCTCTGATGCCCGCGTCCGGCACGCCAGCGCAGGACCCGCGCCCCGTGCCGCCGGGGCTGATGCTCGTGGCGGCGGTCCTGGCCATGAGCTGGGGCGGCCCGCTGGTCCGGTACGCGACGGCGCCCGCGCTGGCCGTGGCGGCGTGGCGGGTCGCGTTCTCGGTCCTGTTCATCGCGGGCGTGGTGCTGCTCCGGGACCGGGGCCGGGCGATCCGGCGCCTGAGCGCCCGGGACTGGGCGCTGGGTGCCCTGTCCGGTGCGTTTCTGGCGGGTCACTTCTGGAGCTGGATCGCGTCGCTCTCGTACACTACCGTGGCCAGCTCGGTGGTGCTGGTGAACACCCAGCCGATCTTCGTGGCGCTCCTCTCGATCGCGTTCCTGGGCGAGCGGCCGACGCGGCGGCAGTGGGCCGGGATCGGTGTGGCGGTCGCGGGCGCCGGGGTCATCGGGTGGGGCGACTTCGCCGGCGGTCCCGAGCCGCTGCTGGGCGACCTGCTGGCGGTGGCCGGCGCGGTGTTCGTGTCCCTCTACTACGTCATCGGCCGGCGGCTGCGGCAGCGGCTGGCGCTGTGGGACTACATCGCCGTCGTGTACGGGGTTGCGGCGGCGATCCTGCTCGGGGCCACGGCCGCGCTGCCGGGCGTCGACGTGACCGGCTATCCGGGTACCGATTGGCTGGTTTTCCTGGCGCTGGCGGCGGGCCCGATGATGATCGGGCACACGGGCGTGAACTACGCGCTCCGGTACATCCCGGCGTACGTGGCGAACCTGGCGCTGCTGGGCGAGCCGATCGGCGCCACGCTCCTGGCGTGGTGGTTGCCCGGGATACGGGAGGCGCCGTCGGCCCAGCTGGTCGTGGGCGGCGGGCTGGTGCTCCTGGGGATCGGGCTGGGCGTACGACGTCGCAGTCGAGCAGGCGGATGACCGGTCCCGCCATGGTCGAGCGAGAGGACGCGGTGCACAATGGATGAGGACGGCGGATGAGCGGAGTACGGGTCGAGGTGATGCGGGGCGGGGTGATCGAGTCGGTCCACGACGTCGATGTGGCCGTCGTGCGGGCCGGCGAGGTCGTGGCGTGCGCCGGCGATGTGGACCGGTCGGCGTTCGTCCGGTCGGCGGTGAAGCCGTTCCAGGCGCTCCCGCTGGTGGAGGACGGCGTGATGGAGCGGTTCGGGCTCGGGCCGGAGGAGCTGGCGCTGGCGTGCGCGAGCCACAGCGGGGAGCCGGGGCACGTGGACGTGGCCCGGTCGACGCTCCGGAAGGTCGGGGTGCCGGAGTCCGCGCTGGCGTGCGGGGCGCACCCCCCGTTCGATGACGACGCCCGCCGCCGGCTGGAGGCCGCGGGTGAGGAGCCCGGCCGGATCCACAACAACTGCAGCGGGAAGCACGCCGGGATGCTCGCGCTGGCCGTCGCCCACGACTGGCCGACGGAGGGGTACCAGGCCGAGGATCACCCCGTGCAGGCGCGGATGCGGGCCGAGATCGAGCGGTGGACGGCCGTGGACCGGTCGGAGATCGCGACCGGGGTGGACGGGTGTGGCGTGGTGACGTTCTCGCTCCCGGTCGCGGGGCTGGCCCGCGCGTTCGCCGGGCTGGCCGCGGCGGCGGTGGCGGGCGAGCCGGGCCCGGCGGCGGTCGTCGGCGCCATGGCGGCCCACCCGTTCCTCGTCGGCGGGACGGACCGGCTCTGTACGCGTCTGATGGAGGCGACCGATGGGCGCGTGATCGCGAAGGTCGGCGCCGAGGGCGTCTACGGCGCCCTGACCCGGGGCGGCCTGGGCATCGGGTTGAAGGCCCGGGACGGCGCGAAGCGGGCGGCCGAGGTGGCGCTTCTGGGCGTGCT
>JAWVYT010000170.1:0-5611 GCA_033722595.1 Longimicrobiales bacterium | reverse complement strand
GAAAGCCGGGCTCCGATGGCCGCCCAGGGGTTGTACAGCGAGTTGACCCACACGAGGTCCGGCGCCGCCGCCCGGACGGCCCGGCGGGCGGCCGCGACGGCCCGGGGCGCGGAGGCCAGGAACCCCAACCCCTCGAAGGCGCTGCGGGGGAGCCGGTGCCGGGCGGTGATGTCGACCGCCACCCCCGGCAGCTCCCGGGCCATGGACACGGCCGGGCCGTCGTGAGGGAAGTCGAGCGCCACCGCGTGACCGCGGTCCGCGAGCCCGCGCCCTGCGGCGAGGAGCACACGCTCGGCGCCGAACGGGCTGGCGCCGTGGGAAAGGAGCAGGATCCTCACGGCGCCCCGATGCCGTCGATCTCATGTCGGCCCGCCCTGCGGCGCCTGCGGACCGAGCGGAGCCAGCGGGCGGGGCGCGGGCCCGTCAGTGCTGCCGCGATCCCCGCCCAGTGGGCCGGCGCCAGCGGGTCGAGTCGGAGCGCCCGCATGAAGTAGCGCCGCGCTGGGTCGGTCAACCCGTCGACGAGCAGGTACTTGGCCAGCCCGTAATGCAGCGCGGCCCGTTCGCGACGCGCCAGGTGCGGTCCGTGGCGCTCGACCATCCGCTCCGCCGCCGCCGGGAGCGCGGCCCGGTCCATGGTGATGCCGACCGGCATCTGATCGCCGCGGACCAGCAGCTCCGGTACATACGCGAAACCGGTCTTCCGGCCGAGGCGCAGGACCAGGTCCCAGTCCTGGAGCCGGGGCAGCGTCTCGTCGAAGCCGTCCACAGCCTCCAGCAGATCGCACCGGACTACCATGGAGGGGGTGCCGATATAGTTGCGCCGCAGCAGCGCCCCGGCCCCGTCGCGCGCGGCACCGGGCTCGCCCTCGACGATCCACTCCTCGCCGTGTCGGATCGCGTGGTCGCAGTACGCCACGCCTCGGCCGGGCCCCATCGCCCCGAGCTGCTTGGCGAGCTTGTCCGGGTGCCAGACGCAGTCGTCGTCGAGGAACGCGACGACGGCACCCGCGGCCGCGTCGATGCCGGCGTTCCGGGCCGCCGGCGCGCCCCTGGGCTCCTCGTGCCGAAGCACCCGCACCCGCGGCTCGGAGCCGGCGAGCGCCCGGAGCACCGACGGCGTCTCGTCCGTGGAGGCGTCGTCGACCACGATGACCTCGAGGTCCGCGACCGTCTGCGCCAGAGCGCTGGCGATGGCGCGCTCGACATAGTCGGCGCGGTCACGGGTCGGGAGCACGACGGAGACCCGCGTCACGCCGTCCCCATGGCGCCCGACGGACGGGTGGCGCCCACGACCCGGCGATAGACCGCCGGGCCCGCCAGCCCGGCCACGAGGGCGGCCCACGACCGGGGGCACCAGCGGCATGCGGAGACGGCCCGACGGAAGTGCGTCAGCCCGCGCCCCCAGTGGCCCGCGAGCATCAGCTTCCCCCCCAGCCGGCGGTGCATGGCCGAGAGGTGGGACGCCGGCATCTCGTCCGTATCGTACTTCCGGTACAGATACTGTTCCGCTTCCAGCAACCCCTTGTCGGACGCGGAGATACCGACGTCGTCCCACACGGCCTCGTACAGGACCTCCGGGACCTCCACGGCGGGCCGCCGGACCAGCAGCCGGGTCCACAGGTCGAAGTCCTGGAGCCGCGGCAGCGACGGGTCGAACCCGCCGGCCTCCCGGAACGCCGCGGCCCGGATCAGCGCTGCGGGTGTCCCGATGGACCACGGCCCCTCGTCGCCCTTGATCACGACGTCCCCCGACGCCATGACCCGCCGGGAGTGGCAGAACGCGTAGGCCGCATCGGTGCGCGGGGCCAGAGCGCGTATGAGCTTCTCGACCCTCTCCGGCTCCCCGCGGCAGTCGTCGTCCTCGAAGAGCAGGATCTCTCCCCGCGCGACCTCGGCCCCGGCGTTCCGGGCCGCGGCGGCGCCTGCGGACTCCTCGTTCCGCAGCGCCCGCACGCGGCGGTCCGCCACGAAGCCGGCGACCACGTCCGGCGTGTGGTCACCGGAGCCGTCGTCCACGATGATGACGTCCAGCTCGGGGTGGGTCTGCGCCAGCACGGCCTCGACGGCGCCGCGCAGCAGCTCCGCGCGGTCCCGGGTCGGGATGATGACCGACACCAGCGGCAGGTTCGCCACGATCTACCCGTTCCCTGTGTCGTCCGAAAGGGCCGTGTCCCAGCGGGTCGCGTCCACGCCCCATTCCTTCCGAAGTCTGGCTACCTCCGGCCGGAGCGCTTCGATCGCCCGCGCCCGTTGGGCCTCCGTAAGCTCCACTTGCTGGAGGTTCCGCCGGCCCACGACGCCACGCACGGACCGGAGGACGGGCTCGGGGGTCCACCGCCGGACCCAGTCGAGCAGCGCCGAATCGCCCAGGACGCGGTGCGCGACTTTTCCGGCCGCCAGGTCCACCCGCGTGTTGTGGGCCCGCTCGAGGGCGTCCGGATCCAGGGGCGCCTGAGAGAGCCCCAGGAAGGCAACCACCCGGTCCACGGTACCGGCCGGGTCCTCCCGCATGGCCTCGTGGACCAGCGGCAGGATGACGTCCCGCGGCCAGTGCTCGAGGTACGCGTCCAGCTGCATGGCGTACCGGGACACATCGAGCGCCCACCGGAACTCTTCGTCCCCCACCGTATCGGCGCGGCCCCGATCGATGGCGGTATGGGACAGGTGGGACACCATCCGGGACAGGGGGTCCCGCATGATGTATATGAACCGGAACTCGCCGTCCGCCTTGAGGATACGTGATGGGACGGCCGGAAACCCGGGACGCTTCGCGTAGTTCGTGGACGCCTCCAGCGCGACCTGGTGCTTCGACGGGTCCCAGTCCCAGAGCCGGCGGTACGCGTCCATCCCCCTGGAGTACAGCGCTTCGTCGGAGAAGAAGTTCGGCTCCTTCACCGTGCACGGCGCGATCCCGGGGTGCGCGGCCAGGTACTCGAACAGGCTGGTCGTGCCGGACTTCATGGCCCCGATGATCAGGGCGAACCGCCGGATCTCCGGCACACTGTCACGGGCTCCGTGGGTCTGCGGCATGGGACCATAGTAACGCCCGCCGCAGGCCTTCGCTCTCCGCGGGGCCCTTCGGCGGCCCGGGCCCTTTGTGCGAGAACCCGGGCGGGTGCCTAAACTACCGCCATGGCGAGAGACGGAGGCGGGGGTCGCGGTCGCCCGGACCACGGGAACGTCCCGGCGGGCCATGAGGCATCGAGCCGCGGCGTGAGCCCGGCCGCGCCGGATCGCGGCTCCACGCTGCGGGACCGCGCCGACACCGGCGTGGCGTGGTCGGCGTTCCACATCTGGGGGACGAAGGGCCTCCAGCTCGGGCTGATCCTCGTCCTCGCCCGGCTGCTCACGCCCCGGGACTTCGGCCTCTTCGCCATGGCGCAGGTGGTGCTGAGCCTTCTGCACCCGGTGGCGGTCCAGGGGATCCCCGAGGCGCTGGTCCAGTCCGATCGGGACGACGACCGCACCTGGGCCACCGGCTTCCGGGTGGTCATGGTCGGCTCCGTGGCGGCGGCGGCCGCGCTCGTCCTGGCGGCCCCTGCGCTGGCCGGTCTCTTCTCGGCCTCGGACCTGACCGGGATCCTGCGGTGGCTGGCGCCGGGAGCCCTGCTCTACGGCCTCCACGCCATGGCGTTCGCCCGGATCCGGTCGGAGCTCGCGTTCAGTGCCCACGCCCGGGCGGGTCTGGCCGGCGGGGCGGCGGAGCTGGTAGTGGGGGTCGCGGTCGCCGCGGCCGGCTTCGGGGTGTGGGCGCTGGTGGCCGGCTTCTACACCACGCTCGTGGTGGAGACGGCGCTCCTGCTCCGTGCGACCGGAGGGCTCCCCTGGCGGGGGTACGACGCGGCGGAGTACCGTCGCCTGCTGCGGTTCGGCCGCTATATCGTCGCGGGGTCGTTCACGACCTTCCTCAACCGGCGCTCCGATGATTTCTTCGTCGGGCTCCTGCTGGGCGCGGAGGTGCTGGGGTTCTACAACGTCGCGTACCGGCTGCTGGAGCTCATGACCACCGTGTTCCTGCGGGCGGTGGATCGGGTGGCGTTCCCGGTGTTCTCGAAACTGCAGTCCGCGCCGCGGCTGGTGGCCGACGGGATCCGGACGAGTTTCCGATTCACGAGCCTGGTGGCGTTCCCTGCGTTCGCTGGGCTCATCATGGTCGCGCCCGACGCGGTCGTGGTGGCGCTGGGCGGGCAGTGGACCCCGGCGGTCGCGCCCCTCCGGATCCTGGCGCTCGGCGGAGTCGCGCTCTGCGCCACGAACGTGCTCCCCGGTGCCATCCGGGCGGCCGGCTACCCCCAGTGGAATGTGACCATCGCGGCCGTGAAGGGCGTGCTGCTGGCCGCGGCCTTCTACGCCGCTGCCGGGCTCGGGCTGGAGGCGGTGGCGTGGGTGTTTGCTGTCGGGATCACGCTGGAGTTCCCCGTCTACTTCGCCGCGGCGCGGCGGCTGTTCCCCCTGTCCTGGAGAGGGTACCTGGCGGAGGCTGCGGCACCGCTGGCCGGAACGGCGGTCATGGTCGCGGCGCTGTGGCTGCTGTCTCCCGCGCTGGAGGGCCTAAACCCCACCCTGCGGCTGACCGGGATGGTCGTGGCCGGGGTCGCAGTGTACGTCGGCGCGGCCCTGCTCCTGGCCCGGGGGCGAGTAAAGGCGGTCTACGCCCGGGCCCGACGCGTCACGTCCGGTCGCTGAGCTCCCCGTACAGGTCCACCAGCCGGTCCCGGAGCGCCCGGCGGTCGAACTCCCGCTCGGCATGGCGACGGCCGGCCTCCCCGATCTCGCCCCACCGGTCCCGCTCCCGGAGCAGGGCGTCCAGGGCGTCGGCCAGCGATTCCGGATCCCCGGGCGGAACCAGCCGGCCGGCCCCGGGCCCCACGGTCTCGGGGATCCCACCGACATCCGAGGCCACCACGGGCATTCCGGTCGCCTGTGCCTCGGCCAGGACCAACCCCTGGGCCTCCACGGCTCCGGAGGCGGCCTCAACGCCCGGCTGCACGAGAATGTGGTGGTCCGCCATGGCCGCCACCACCGTGCCCCGCGGCTGGGGGCCCCGGATGTGGACCCGGTCCTCCAGCTCCAGCGACCGGGCGAGGGACTCGAGCTCGGAACGGAGGGGGCCGCCGCCGATGATCGTGTAGCTGAAGATCCGGCCTCGGTCCCGGAGGAGGGCCATGGCCCGGAGGGCGTGCTCGATCCCCTTCTCCTCGGACAGCCGGCCCACCGTGAGGAACCGGGGAGGGCCGCCGGGTGGCGGACGGACGGCGAACTCGGTGAGGTCCACGCCCATGGGCAGCCGGATGATCCGGTCGCCGGGGGCGCCGAGCCCCAGGAGCCGGTCCCGGAGGAACGAGCTGTTGGCCGTGATGGCGTCCACTCGCGCGAACAGCCCGTCGTAGCGGCCCGGGTCCGCCCGGCGCCAGGCGGAGACATCCGAGCCATGGAAGGTGACGACCATGGGGCCCGCCACGAGCTCCATCTCCCGGAGCGCGTCCACCACCACGCCCATGGGCCCGAAATGCACCTGGAGCACATCCAGCTCCAGTGGCGGCTTCCGCGTCTCGGCGAGGACGCCCATGGCGGCGGCGGCCGACGGGATCTTCATGCCCCGGCCGAG